>NZ_JAEHNT010000048.1:0-58082 GCF_016742815.1 Lactobacillus sp. A27 | reverse complement strand
CTCTATTTTTTTAATAAAAAAGCTGACTGCTAGGTCAGCTTGGTCCTATCCATCCCCGCATTAAAATACGGGGATTTTCGGGCGTTTTTCATTAAATAAAGCCAAGGCTTCATCAAAAATCTTTTGTCCTAATACTTTATCACCAGTTTTTTGTTGTAAATATCTCAATGTAGGCTCAAAACCGGTTGCCAATAGTTTATTATTCTCGGATTTTTGATAATCAAAACCATATTTTGCCAATACTTCTTTACGTGTCTGGAAATATAATCTCTCACTATCAACTAGCGTTCCATCCATATCAAAAAAAGCCACTTTTTTATTTTTTAAATCCATTTTACTTTCCTTATATCCTTTTGCTTTTTATGTAACCTCTTTCATTGTAACAAATTAAAAAAGCATATTCTTACTCGAATATGCTTTTTAACTAGATATTGTCTAATATACCAGGTTCACTCGGATCATCTTTAATTGTGACATCAGCTCCAAGTTGACGAAGCTTCTCTTGTACACGATCATATCCGCGCAAAATATTGCCAGCCTTATCAATTACAGTAGTACCATTTGCCATTAATCCGGCAATCATTAAGCAAGCTCCCGCTCTAATTTCACCAGCTGTTACTTCAGCTCCATGAAGTTGCTTAGTTGGATGAGCCAAAATAATATTATCTTCAACTTTAATATCGGCACCCATCTTCTGTAATTGTGGAATATGACCATTACGTTTTGGATAAATATTATCGATTACTACGCCTTCACCTGATTTAGCAGTTAAAAGAAGCGGTGTAATTGGCTGTTGAAGATCAGTCGCAAAGCCAGGATACACGTCTGTCTTTACTTGTACCATCTTTAAGTCCCCTGCTGGGTAAACATAAAGTGAATCTTCATCTGCGTCAATTACTACACCCATTTCTTCTACCTTGGCTAAGTAAGAATCCAGGTGCTCCTCAATAATATTATGAATGCGAATACCATTACCAATGCAAGCAGCCAAGGAAACATAAGTACCTGCTTCAATTCGATCAGGAATAATTGTATGTGGAATTTGTGCTTTAAGCATATCCACACCTTCTATTCTGATAGAATCAGTTCCGGCACCACGAATTACTGCGCCCATATTGTTCAAAAAGGTCGCTAAATCAATAATTTCTGGTTCTTTGGCTGCATTTTCAATAATAGTTTGGCCTTGTGCAGTTACACTGGCCATAATAATATTCATCGTTGCACCAACAGACGGCATTTTCAAATGGATTTTTGCCCCATGCAATCCATCTTCTGGTGCTGTAATTACAATTTGATCATTTTCATTTTTTACACTGGCGCCTAGAGCTTCAAAGCCCTTAATATGTTGGTCAATAGGACGTGGTCCAATATCGTCACCACCAGGGAAGCCTACTACTGCCTTGCCAAAACGACCGAGAAGCGCACCCATGAAGTAATACGATGCACGCAAACTCTTAATCTTACCAGCTGGTAATGGACTCATCTTAATATTCTCTGGATCAATACGTAATGTGGTTTCTCCAAAATCACAATGTACATCCATCTCGCTTAATAAATCCATTAAGTTGACAACATCAGCAATCCTTGGGACGCCTTCCAAAGTTACTGGTGTTCTTGACAAAATCGATGCTGGAATGAGCGCAACTGTAGAGTTCTTTGCGCCACCAATCCAAACGTCACCTTGTAGAGGCTTTCCACCATGAATAATCATCTGCTTCATTGGCGAAAACAAATCCTTTTCTTTTACTTTCAATTAATCATAATAATGTTAAAGGAAATTTGAGAAAAAAACAAGAGCCGAGGTCCCTCAACTCTTGTTTTCTTAAGATTTTGTATAATTCAAGTGATTATTCATTAAAATTCTTGTGCTGGAAGTCCACTAGCTGCACCGATAAATGATTTAAATAATCCTTCTGGACGTTGTGGACGACTCAAAAATTCTGGGTGGTATTGAGCTGCAATAAAGAACTTCTTCTTTGGCAATTCAATGATTTCAACCAAATGATTATCTGGTGATACACCTGAGAATACCATACCAGCTTTTTCAAATGCTTCACGATATTTGTTGTTAAATTCAAAGCGGTGACGGTGACGTTCTTGAATTACATCTTGATCATCGTAAGCTTCACGAGTCTTAGTACCCTTCTTAAGAGCAGCTGGGTAAAGACCTAAACGCAAGGTACCACCAATATTTTCTTCATCACGCTTATCAGCCATGATATCGATAATATTGTTCTTACAATGTGGTTCTGCTTCAGTAGTATTAGCATCTTCAAGATTCAAGATGTCACGTGCAAATTCTACACTAGCCATTTGCATACCTAAGCAAATACCCAAGAATGGAATATCATTTTCACGAGCATACTTAATAGCAGTGATCATACCTTCAAGACCACGAGTACCAAAACCACCAGGTACGATTAAGCCATCAGAGCCTTCCATGATCTTAGCAATGTTATCGTCAGTAATATCCTCTGCTTGAACCTTATCTACATCAATCTTGGTGTTGTAAAGGTAACCAGCATGTTGCAAAGCATCAGTTACTGAGATGTAAGCATCTTCAAGTTCTACATACTTACCAACCAAAGTAATCTTAGTGTGGTGCTTCAAGTTCTTAGCACGTTCATCAAGCTTCTTCCAAGCTTTCATATCTGCTTCTGGCTTTGGACTTTCAATATGTAAGAAATCACAAACTTTTTGGTCCATACCTTGCTTTTGAAATGCCAAAGGCACATCGAATAATGAAGGAGCATCAATGGATTCGATAATTCGATCAACAGGAACATCAGTAAAAGTTGAAATCTTGTTTTTGTGTTCTTGATCAATTGGTTGTTCAGCACGAAGAACAAGCATGTTAGGTTGAATACCGATGCTACGAAGTTCAGCAACTGAGTGTTGAGTTGGCTTAGTCTTCATTTCATGAGCTGCGTGAAGAAGTGGAACTAAAGTACAGTGAATGTACATTACATTTTCTTCACCAACTTCACGACGCATTTGACGAATAGCTTCCATGAATGGAGTTGATTCCATATCACCAACAGTACCACCAATTTCAGAAATAATAACGTCTGAATCAGTAGTAAGAGCTGCACGCATGATCTTCTTCTTGATCATATCAGTAATATGTGGAATTACTTGTACAGTAGCACCGTTGTAGTCACCGCGACGTTCTTTTTCAAGAACTTCTT
This sequence comes from Lactobacillus sp. A27, assembly GCF_016742815.1. NCBI lineage: Bacteria > Bacillati > Bacillota > Bacilli > Lactobacillales > Lactobacillaceae > Lactobacillus > Lactobacillus sp. A27. The sequence goes on along the minus strand of NZ_JAEHNT010000048.1, from coordinate 54,894 downwards.
GGTAAATCTTACCAGTAGTTACATTAGAATATTTACTTGTTCTAACATCAACAATTCTTTCATAGTGACCTAAGTCAAGGTCAGCCTCTGTACCGTCATCGGTAACATAAACTTCACCGTGTTGGTAAGGACTCATTGTTCCTGGGTCAATGTTAATGTATGGGTCAAACTTTTGCATGGTTACTTTTAAACCACGATTTTTAAGAAGTCGACCTAAACTTGATGCAGTAATACCCTTACCAAGTGAAGATACGACACCGCCAGTTACGAAAACATATTTTGTCATTTATTTGCTCCTTTTTAACTTATCCTTTAAACAAAAAAGCTCCCTTGTTAGGGAGCTAAACGCACATAGGGTGCCCAACAAAAATACTATCTGCTTTTTTCTCTTAAGTCAAGCAAATTAATTATCTTCGTCGTCATCATCATCGTTTAATTGTGATAATTGACCTTCAATTCCGTCTGGCAATACGTCATCTGTATCGTCATTATCTTCATCGTATTCAGAATCATCATCACCATAATCGTCATCGCTATCGTCAGCAGTAGCGTCTAAATCATCGTCTTCTGGATCATCATTATCATAATCGATAATATCATCATCACCAGTAGCGCTTGCTAAGAATGCGTTAACCTTCTTATGGTGCTTACGTGCATCGTCTTCTTCTTCATCTTCTGGGTGGTTAACTTCTTCATCAACTGATTCATATGGGAACCAAGTACGAAGTGCCCATACATTTTCACCCATAGAGATAAATTCACCATCAGTATTCATATTAGTATAAAATTGTGGCAAACGTTCACGAATTTCTTCGTCACTCTTATTCAAGTATTTTTGTACGGCATTAACGATATCGGCAAATGCCATTCTCTTACCATTATCTTCCAAAATTGCTCGTGCAACTTCGATCATTGATAATTCATCGCGGTTTTTGTCTTTAAATTTGTCTAATCCCACAGCTGTACGTCCTCTCTTTTACAATCTTTACTATTCTACTAGGCGTTTAAGTAAAAATCAACGTGACTGCATAGTTACCTATTAAGTATAGTCCATTAAAGAGGTCATATTCAAGCCGAAGTTGATGTGAACTTGCTTGCTCTTTATATTCAAGCAAATTTGTCACACTAGTCATATCCATTTGTCGTCCTTCAACAACATAGCGGCAATTAACTTTCTCACCAGGAACAAATTTCATCAAAGAATAGTTGTTATTATCTACCCCGCGCTTAATTATGAGTTCATCCTCTTTCAACAACATTTTAACAAGAATGGTGCCCTCTTCTTTATAAGATACACGAATTACACCATTATTTTCTTCTAGCTGGCCTGAGGCTACTTTAGTAAAAGTTTCTGTTTCATCATCTTGTGTAATTTTACTAGTCAAATTAACCGTAATTGCTGCCATATCCTCATCCCTTTCATTGAACACTCTTGGTTGATATTTGCTATAATTTTATGTGGTTACAATCTATTTTAGTATATAATTCAAAAAATTAAATTATCAAGCTTGGTGGTTTTTATGGCAAGATTTCAAAGTGAAAAATTAAAACAAGAAGTTGTGCTCCGTGACCCTGTTCACGGTTATATCCATATCGAAGATAAAGTTGTCCTAGACGTTGTTAAGGCCAAGGAATTTCAACGCATGCGCAGAATTAAGCAGTTGGGACCTGTTAACTACATCTTTCCAGGTGCTACTCATACCCGGTTTGAACATAATCTAGGTGTATATGAACTTACTAGAAGAATTTGTGATATTTTTGCAAAAAAATATCCTTCTATCACACCAGGTGATGGTCTATGGAATGATGATAATCGCTTATTAGTTGAATGTGCAGGCTTACTTCACGACATTGGCCATGGTCCATATTCTCATACTTTTGAACATTTATTTAATACTAATCATGAAAAAATTGGACAAAAGATCATTACAGATCCTAATACTGAAATCAACAAGGCTTTAAAACAGGTTGCACCTAATTTTCCTGAATTGGTAGCTAGCATAATTGCTAAAACTTATCCTAATCCACAAGTAGTTAAGATGATCTCTAGTCAAGCTGATGCGGACAGAATGGATTACTTGCAACGAGATGCATACTTTACAGGCGTTAACTATGGTCGATTTGATTTATCCCGCATTTTACGCGTTATCAGACCTTATCAAAACGGAATTTGTTTCACTAACAACGGTATGCATGCCGTTGAAGATTATATAGTCTCTCGCTATCAGATGTACCAACAAGTTTACTTCCACCGCGTAGGCCGTTCCATGGAGGTTATTTTACAGCATTTACTTGAACGTGCAAAAGATATTTACGAAAAGGGCAATTTAAAAGTTACTTCTAGTCTAGCTAGCTTTTTAGAAGGGAATTGGACTCTTGATGATTATCTTAATTTAGATGATGGCGTCATGGAAACAAACTTTTTAATGTGGACTGAAGCGCAGGATCCTATTTTATCAGATTTAGCTAAAAGATACTTATACAGAAAACCTTTTGCTAGTGTAAGAATTGACGAAGAAACTAAAAATCTATTGCCTAAACTGAGAAATATTATTAAGCAAACAGGATTCAATCCAGATTACTACACTGCCACTAATTCTGCTTTTGACGAGCCTTATGACGCTTATAAGCCATCAGGTAAAAATGCTAATAGTCAAATTGAAATCATGCAAGATGATGGCAGTTTAATCGAATTATCCCAGCTTAGTCCTTTAGTTCGAGCATTAAATGGTACTTTCCAAGGTGATGAGCGCTTCTTCTTCCCTAAGACCATGCTTTCACATGACGAAGATCAACCGCAAATTTTTGATCCCCTTTATGAACAATTCCAAAAATACGTCAAAAATGGAGCATTAAGATACTTAAGAAAGCCTCGTAAGAGGTAAAATAGATTTATATAGAAAAGAGGTATCTGTTATGAATAATGACGATTTAAATACAAACGTAAGAACTCAAATTAATCCCGAAGACGAGATTGAACATGTCGAAAAAAGTGGCTACAGACAAGTCAAAGACTTAATGAATACTATTCATGGTTATTGCATGGATTATACTAAGCTATCATTTGATTTCATTCATGACAACAAGGACTTAATTAAGGATATTGTGAAGACAGGATGCAAGACTGGTATGGTCGTCAGCATCGCCGCAGCAAGCGTAAGTATTGCTAAAGCTTTATCTAAAAATGAATAAATTTAATTAATAAAATGGGCTAGCCAAAAACTAGTCCATTTTTGTTTGCTTTTTTTCTTTCAATTCAAGTAGCAACGCATATAAAGCCCCATATAAGTTGGCATCATTACCATACTTTGCGGCTACTACGGGTGGAGCAATCATTTGCTTACCAATCATTGGATTATTTTCTAAAATTTTATGCAATTGATTATTAATCTCTTCAATTAAGACTGGTTGTGCACTAATTCCACCGCCAATTACAAATTTGGAAGCATTAATGATAGTTTGGATATTAATGATCGTGATAGCCACATTGCGACAATAACGTTGAAAGATTGCCAATGCACGTAAATTTTCTTCATTAATCGCTTTAAAAGCTGCTACACCATCATCTAGATTCGAAACATTACCTAACGCTAAATTGATTTTTTTAATCATATTAACCGCTGAACAGGTATAACCAGTATATGCTGCCATATTTTTGGCGCCTATTCCAGCGTTAGTAATCATCCAGCTAAGCTCTCCTGCTTGAAATGTCCAACCATGAACGACTCGATGATTAACTACTATCCCACCACCAACGCCAGTTCCTAGAGTAATAGCGACGCCATCAGCTACATCATGTAATTCACCATGCCATTGCTCTGCTAAAGCCGCAGCTTTACCATCATTTTCTACGCTAACCGGTACCTGATATTTTTTGCCTAAAGTTTCTTGTAAATTCAGCCCATCAAGAAATGGCAGAGCACCACCAAAATAAATAACTTTGTGCTTAGTATCAATCTTACCTGGTGCGCAAACAGCAATTCCCTTAAACTGTCCTCGATATTTATCTGCTACTTGATAAATTGACTGCATAAACGCAGCAAGACTTTCTGTATTCGTCTCTATTCTGTCTTTTTCAAAAATTTTTCCTTCTTCATCAATCAAGGCATATTTCAAATTTGTGCCGCCAATATCAAAAGATAAGTATTTTGCCATGTTTTTCACCTAATACAAAAAACGGCTAGTCAATCGACTAGTCGTCCTTTTTAAATCTTTAATTATTCATTCTTGTCTGCTTCATATCTAGTATTAAACAATGGGCTAAGTGCCTTATGTTCTTGAATGCACTTGATAGCATCCCCCATAAGTGGACCCACTGATACTAAAAGCATCTTGTCGAGCTTCTTTTCAGCTGGTTGATTAATTGAATCAGTAAGAACTAAGTTCTTAATTGGTGAAGCATTTAATCTCTTGATAGCTGGACCAGAAAGAACAGCATGAGTTGCACTAGCATAAACTTCAGTAGCACCTGCATCAATTAATGCTTGAGCTGCTAAAGTAATAGTACCAGCAGTATCAATCATGTCATCAATGATAATTGCACGCTTACCCTTAACATCACCAATAATATTCATAACTTCGGCGACATTAGCCTTAGGACGACGCTTATCAACGATTGCGATAGGACAACCTAAGAATTCAGCAAGCTTTCTAGCACGGTTAACACCACCGTGATCAGGTGAAACAACAACTGCGCCTTCTTCTAGGTTGTTACGTAAGAAGTAATCAGCAAGAAGTGGAGCACCCATTAAGTTATCAACTGGAATATCAAAGAAACCTTGAATTTGTGGAGCATGTAAATCAAGTGACAAAATACGATTTGCACCTGCAGTTTGAAGCATATCAGCAACAAGCTTAGCAGTAATTGGTTCACGTGCACGAGTCTTACGGTCTTGACGAGCGTAACCATAGTAAGGCATCACAATGTTAATTGTACGAGCACTGGCACGACGTACAGCATCAATCATAATCAAAAGTTCCATTAAATTGTCATTTACTGGATCACTGGTGGATTGAATGAGGTATACGTCTTTACCACGTACAGTTTCATCAATATTAATTTGAATCTCGCCATCACTAAAACGTTCAACACTTGACTTTGAAAGTGGTACGCCCACACGATCAGCAATCTTTTGTGCTAATGGCACGTTTGAGTTGAGGGCAAAAATCATCATATCGTCTTTATAGGACATAATTTCCTCCGTAAAAATAATTAACCAGCTCTATTTTAGCAAAAGTTGTTCCAAAAAGAACCATGTACTCCTTAATTATAACAAGATTTTTTGTTTTAACAGTAAAAAAGCGGTAAAAGCACTAACTATTCCTCACTAAAAAAGTTAGAATATACTTGTACTTTCTAGTACAACGAAAATATCCTAAAAAAATAAGACATAGCGTCTTTTGACGCTACGTCTTATTTTATTTTTCTCTTAATTAACGATTAATAGCTGAGTTTTGAACAGCGTAGTCATTAATGTTTAATGATTGTGTATAACCGTTAGTTACGATTGATAAAGTAGTGTTGTTATTTGAGAATTGAATTGCGCTTTCTGGAACGTTATTAGCATTTGCAACTGCTCTAACAATTGCAGTTACTTCATCTGGAGTCAAGCTGTTAAGGTTAGCTACAGCAATCTTAGCACCGTTAAGCTTAGCCTTAGCACTAGTAATAGCACTTTCTGCTTCGTTAACTTGACCGATAGTTGCACTAGCATTGTTATTTACTATAGCACCATCTGTAATAGCCTTGTCGTATGCAGCCTTAGCAGTTGAGCTTGAAAGCTTGTAAATCTCTGAAGCCTTAACACTAGCAGCTTCATTGATGCTTTGAGTCAACTTAGCCTTATCAGCAGTAGTAGCTACAGTAACATCAGCCTTAGCTTGTTCTTGAGTGTTAACAGCATTCAAAATCTTACCATCAACAGTTACTTCATCAGCCTTTAAGTAACCTCTACCACTAGCTAACTTGTAGAACAATTGTGGGGTTGAGTTTACTGAAGTTGCAATGTATCTTAATTCAGAAACTTGTTGACTTACACCAGCATCGAATATTCTATTAGCGTATTTTTGACCTTTAATATCGTAAAGTGAAACAACGCCCTTAGTAATTACCTTAGTTGAATTTACATCTTCAGTATCTGGAACTTCAACAGTTGCTGCACCATCTGGTTCATTAATTGGATCAAGTTCTTCGCCCTTAACCTTGCCTACATTAGCAGCCTTAACAAATTGATCATCGCCAATCTTGTAGTAAAGCTTGGTACCAATGTATTTAGCTTCTGTGGTTTTAACGGTCTTGCCCTTCTTAACAAGCTTCTTCTTGGTCTTACCTTCACTGTTATAAATGTAGGCATTCTTCTTTAAAGTAATGGTAGTTGGTCTATCAACATTACCAGCCTTAACGAAAGCAGTACCTTCTTTATCAAGTTGGTAATACTTCTTACCCTTAATATTCACAGTACCGTAAGTATCAATTTCTGTACCCTTAGTAAGCTTTGACTTACCTTCATACTTCTTGATACGCTTACCATTTACGTCGTATACATAAGCATTGTGAATTAACTTAGTGCTGGTACTATCTTCTGATTCATCAGTAGAAGGCTTATTTGAAGAAGTATTCTTTGATGATGTCTTTTTAGTTGATGAACTAGTTGCAACTTTACCATCTACGTTAGCGGCCTTAATGTATGCACCACCACCAAGGCTGTAGTAAAGAACGCCCTTAATAGTCTTAGTACCATTTGAATTTACAGTTACACCTTTAGCAATAGTAGTGTATTTAGCGCTACCCATGTAAGTCTTAAGACGCTTACCGTTCTTGTCATATACATAAGCGTTGTGAGTTAACTTAATAGTATTAGACGTAGTCTTTTTTGAAGTAGTTGTCTTTGATGAAGCAGCTTTTTTAGTAGTCTTCTTTGAAGTTGACTTCTTTGTTGAAGTGGTCTTTTTAGTAGAAGCAGACTTCTTTGTAGTTGTTTTCTTGCTTGAAGTCTTCTTTGTAGTAGTCTTCTTAGTTGAAGCTGTCGCAGCATTTACGTTTTGTGTAGTATTTAAAAGTGGACTAACACTCATTAATGCAGCTGCTGATACCATAATTAACTTATGACTTAATTTCATCGATAATTTACCTCATATCTAAAACTAAAATTCTAATTCATTTATATATTGTAAATCCAAATCTAAATTTTGCCAATTTTAGAAACAAAAAAGATACCCTTTCTTAAGGAAAAGATATCTTTTACTCCACATTGTTACTTAACAGTAACATCTGAAGCCTTAACGTAATAATGATTTGGCTTTAAAGCGTAGTATTTAGTGCCCTTAATAGTCTTAGTACCTAAGCCCTTTACAGTTACATCTTTACCAATGTAACTAGTGCCTAAATAGTTCTTAACACGCTTGCCATTGTTGTCATAAACATAAGCTTTCTTCTTCATTGAAATCTTAACTACCTTAATTTTGCTAGACTTCTTTGAAGTAGTCTTTTTAGCCGTTTTCTTAGCTGAGGACTTTTTGGTTGTAGTCTTCTTGCTGTCTTTCTTAGATTCTGACTTTTTAACAGTCTTCTTTGTTGCTTTCTTAACTACCTTTTTAGTAGTCTTTTTAGCTGCTTTCTTAGTTGATTTTGCAGTTGAAGTAGAAGTTACAACTTTTTTGCCGTTAGACTTAAGAGTATAAGTAGTCTTACCAGACTTGTAAGTTACTGTACCTTCAGTTGCAGCAGCTGGGATCCAGTACTTCAAGTCAGTTTGGATACTGTAGTAAACTTCACCGTTAATGTTCTTTACATTCCAAATAGTGTAGTGACCACCCTTAGTTGCAGTCTTTGATGTCTTCTTACCATAGCGGTCTACAAACTTCATGGTCTTAGTCATCTTAACGCGACTATTCTTACCATAAGTATTATGAACACCCTTAGCATGTGCAATTGGTGCAGCTTGAACAGAAGCACTATTTGCCATACCTACAACTGGGCTAACGCCCATCAAAACAGCTGCTGATACCATCATTAACTTATGACTTAACTTCATAAATATATACCTACCTCATTAAAAACATCTTTGTAAATCTATTGTAGGGCTCTTATATAATTTTGCAAATAAATACTATAGCCTTAATACTTTCTTAGCAAAAAAGCGCCCTAGTTCAAATGACCAGGGTTACTTCTTTATTTATTAATTATTCCCAATCTTTATCTTTGGAAAGAGGAAGCTTGTGCCAGTAATCTGGCTTGTTAACTTGACGTCCACGTGCAATCGCCATGTCGTACTTGTTTACGTCCTTAGTAATAGTTGAGTCGGCAGCAATAAAGGCATGATCAGCAACATTGATTGGAGCAATAAGTGTTGAGCCAGCACCAATAAATGAATGATCACCAACATTAGTATGGAGCTTCTTGACACCATCGTAGTTAGAGAAGATTGTACCACAACCAATGTTAATATCTTTACCCAAGGTTGCATCCCCAACATAAGTTAAGTGACCCACCTTAGTGTTTTCACCAATTTCTGCCTTCTTAATTTCGACAAAGTTACCAATATGAGCACCCTTGCGAATAATTGCCTTAGGACGAAGGTGAGAGTTAGGACCGATATCAGTGTTGTCATCCATTTCAGCTTCTTCGATAGTTGAAGAAGTAATAGTTACACCATTACCAATCTTAGAATCGATAATTCTTGATCCATTAGTAATGTAACAATCGCTACCAATTTCAGTGTTACCCTTGATAACTACATTGCCTTCAATCACAGTATCGTTACCAATTTTTACATCTGCATCAATATAAGCAGTATCAGGATCAACAAATGAAACCCCGTTACGCATATGAGCTTCATTTATTCTTCTTTGCATGGTCTTAGTAGCTTGAGCTAAAGCAACACGATCATTTACACCAAGACTTTCACTAAAGTCAGGCATCTTGTAAGCACCAACGCGTTCACCATTGTTGCGCAAGATTTCAAGCACATCAGTTAAGTAGTATTCACCTTGAGCATTATCGTTATCAACATGCTTTAAAGCTTCAAACAATTTTTGATTGTCAAAGCAAAATACACCGGTGTTAATTTCCTTAACTTTTAATTCTTCAGGATTACCATCTTTTTGTTCAACAATTCGTAAAACATTGCCTTGATTATCACGAATAATTCTGCCGTAGCCAAATGGATTTGGAGCTTCTGCAGTTAAAACAGTAGCGGCATTGCCCTTTTCTGCGTGATATTTGAATAATTCATTAAAAGTATCAGTAGTAAATAATGGGGTATCACCTGTAACTACTAAAGTAGCGCCTTCCTTATCACCTAAGGCTTCTTTAGCAGTCATTACTGCATCACCGGTACCCAATTGCTTTTCTTGGAAAGCAAACTTAGATTTATCTGCTAATACCTTCTCGACTTCACCTGCACCAGTACCTACTACAGTTACGATCTCAGTAGGATTAATTCCACTAGCAGCATCAACTACGTGCTCTACCATGGTTTTACCACAAACTTTGTGTAAAACCTTGTACAGCTTTGACTTCATTCGTGTACCCTTGCCTGCGGCAAGAACAACTACATATTTTTCCATTAGTAATTAACCTCTTAATAATTAAAACTTAGATCTAGTATAGCATTTAAAAGCGATCAAAATCAGTTTCATTTAAGAAGTTTCCTGGTTCTGCCAAGATGAGCTTCTTTGCCGTATCGATTTTACTAATTTTTACTAATGAAAGGTAGTTTTTGACTAATTTTTCTTTATCAAAATCAGCTTCACAAAGAACACAAATACCAGCAATCGTGCCTTCAAATTCCTTAACTAGTTCTTCCATCCCAGTTAAGGTACCGCCGCCTTTCATAAAGTCGTCCACGATTAATACTTTTGCACCTTTTTTAAGAGCACGAGTTGGCAATTCCATTTTAGAAACGCGGGCTAATGAAGATGAGATATAGTTAACAGAAACCGTTGCTCCTTCAGTAACCTTAGAACGTTTTCTAGCTGTTACAAATGGCACATCCAAGTAACGAGCTACAGCTTGTGCTAAAGCGATTCCTTTAGTTTCGACCGTCATTACGGCATCTATCTCATCATAAGCGTAGCGAGTGGCAACCAATTCACCAATTCTACGCAAATCTTGCGTATCACCCAATATATCTGATAAATAAACAAAACCGCCGGCTAAAATTCGACTTGGGTCTTCAATTCTTGATGCTAAATCAGATAAATAATCTTCCGCATGATTTTTACCTAAAAATGGAATATAGCGTACCCCACCAGCTGCTCCTGCTACAGTTTCCAAAATACCATCTTGATTATTAGCTAGTGTGTGTTTCAAAATGGCTAAATCTTCTGAAATTGAGGATTTAGCTGCACCGTATCGCTTAGCAAAGAATGGTAACGCAATTAGAGTATGGGGACGCTCCATTAAATACTTGGTCATATCAACCAATCTTTCTGAACGTTTCATGATATTTCCTTTCTAATGTTTGGCTTTATACTTAATAAATATACTCTAAAGAGCAAAAAAAAGCACTAACATTTTTTAATGCTAGTGACAATTCTGAATTGTGTTTAAGCTTCAGCTTCCTCAGCCTCATCATCAAACTTTAATGCAATATTCTTAGTTAATAAATCAGTGTAACTGTAAGAAACATGTTTAAAATTATTTTGATGTTGGTCTAAATCGACCACAAACACTGCAGGGAATGTTTCTCTTAGAATTCCCCGTCTCTTAGTAACTTTCTTACGACCCGCTTGAGCTACTACTGTTAAGGTATCACCTAAGTGAGAATCCAACTTATGCTTTATTGTGATAATTGATGTTGGCACTAAACAACAACTCCTTTGGTGGCATTTTATCACATTTTAACAGTAAAATCAATATTATACACTACTTAGTGGGAATATTTCTAGCTATTTCAATAAATTGTTCAATTGTTAAATTTTCAGGTCTAACTCGTGGATCTACACCAAGCTTTTTAATTAAGGCTTCACGCTTTTCAGTGTCTGGAATCAACGTTTTCAAATTGTTATTCAGTGTCTTTCTACGTTGTGAAAAGCACATTTTGACTACCCAAACAAAGTGCTTGCGATTCTCAATTTCGGGTTTATTCTTCAATGGAGTTAAAACAACTACACTCGAATCGACCTTAGGACGCGGCATGAATGATTCATGGTTAACTTCTAATGCCACTTTGACATCCATTTCAGTTTGAACAGAAATAGTTAACGGACCGTATTCTTTACTGCCCGGCTTAGCCTCTAGCCTTTCGGCCACTTCTTTTTGCATCATTAAAGTTAAACTAGCAAAATGCAAATCTGACTCAGCTAAAGCAAAAATAATTGGAGTAGTAATGTAATATGGCAAATTAGCAACTACCTTGATTGGCTTGTTCATGTCAAAAAAGCCAGCAAGATCTTCTTTAAAATCAGCCTTAAGCACATCTTTAAGCATTAACTTAAAGCGATCTTCTAAAGGAGCATCACCAATTTTTTTAGGCAGCTCATTTTGCAAAATATCTGGCAAACTATCGTCTACTTCATAGGCAAAAACTTTTGCACCTGCCAGTAGAAGTTGCTCGGTTAAAGAACCAATACCAGGACCAATTTCAATTACTTGATCACCCGCATGAATATCTGCAGCTTCAACAATACCCAAAATTGCATTTTGGTCGATTAAGAAGTTTTGACCCAAGTTTTTCTTAGCTTTTACAAAATAGCGGTTAATAATTGCTTGTGTTCTAACGGGAGAACCAATTGGAATATTATTTGTCATTTTTCGCCTCTTCTACCGCATTTTTTAACTCATCAAGTGAAACACCAAAGGTATGCAAACGATTATAGAATTGCTTAGAATTACCATATCCAACTCTAAGCTTAATGCCAACTTGTTCCCGCAACTTACGAGAGCCTGCGCCGCCTGCTAAACCTAATTTACGATATTCGCTTTCAGTTAAATCACTTGCTTGTGGACTAACTTCATGTAAATCGCTTAATGCCTTTTCAAGTGCTTCTTTTGAAGCATGCTCTACTCCAAGACTCCCCTTTTTATGGGGTTCGCCTTCTTTACGTGTAATAAAAGCCTGCTTAGCATTAGGCACAGCATTAGTTACAATTCGGCGAATTCGCTCACCGTTAAAGTCAGGATCTGTAAAAACAATAATCTGTCTATTTTTACTGAGCTGTTTCAACTGAGCTAAAACACTATCTGAAACAGCAGAACCATTAGTTTCTACCGTCTCAATTCCTGGGAAAAATTGTTTTAAACGAATAGTATCGTCTTTTCCCTCAACGACAACTACCGCATCAAAATTCTTTTTATTTAAGACCATAAACTCTCACTGTATTTTTATAAGTAGCTTCTGCAACTTTTTCAAGTGGAATATCTTTTAACTTGGCAATTGCCTCTGCAACATAACGCACATAGCCAGTCTCATTTTGACGACCACGATATGGCTTAGGTGTTAAATATGGTGCATCGGTTTCAACTAGGATTCGATCAAGCGGAGCTGCTTTAGCACTTTCATGAACTTCCGTAGCCTTGGTGAAAGAAACTACACCTGAATATGAGAAGTAAACGTTTAAATCTAAAAACTTGTTTAACCAGTCAATCCCACCATTAAAGCTATGCAAAATGGCACCATATTCTAAATTGCTATTTTTCAAAATATCGTAGCAATCAGGAAATGCATCCCTAGTATGAATATCGACCGGCATTTTTAAATCATGTGCCACTTCGATTTGACGAGCAAAAACCTCACGTTGTACATCCCTAGGCGATTCATCCCAATAGTAATCAAGACCGATCTCACCCATTGCGACAACTTTAGGCATTTTCAATTGTTCAATCAGCTTATCTTCGGCTTTTTGATCATAATCTTTGGCCACATCAGGACAATATCCCACCATCGCATAGACATTATCAAACTTTTCTGCCAAATCAACAGCTCGTTCATTAAAGTCAGGATCTTGTCCCGCACAAATAGCTTTGGTTACACCCAAACTTTTGGCACGTTCAAGATAGTACTGTTCCTTCCCTCTAAAGGGCTCATCATTTAAGTGCGTATGGTTATCAATAATTTCCATTAGCCTAATTCAGCTCCAACTGGATGTTCATCACCAACAAGTGCTAATTTAACTTGACCATCTTTTTCACTAGATAAAAGCATACCTTCGCTAAGGTGACCCAACATCTTACGTGGCTTCAAGTTAGTAACAGCTAAAACCTTCTTATCAAGAAGTTCACTTGCATCTGGGTAAAACTTGCGAATACCACTCAAAATTTGACGTTCTTTACCATCGCCAAAGTCAAGCTTGAACATGAGTAATTTATTTGAGCCCTTAACTGGTTCTACTGACAAGATTTGACCAACTTGGATCTTTACCTTGTCAAAATCATCAATGGTAATTTCATTACCCTTCTTTTGTTCACTTCTAGTAGTCTTCTTTGGCTTAGCCTTTGCCATTTCGTCCTTGATGTACTTAACTTCTTCTTCAGCTTTAAGTCTTGGGAAGATTGGCTTTGGCTTTTCAATTACCTTGGTATTCCAACCAAAATCATTAAAGGCTAAATTCTTTTGATCTTCATCATCCCAGTTTAAGCCAAGTTGTTCAAACATCTTTGGTGCAGTTTCAGTCATTACTGGATAAATCATAATGGCAATCAAACGCAAGCTTTCAGCTAAATTACTCATTACATGAGACAATTCATCTTTCTTGCCCTCCTTGTTCAATACCCAAGGAGTAGTTTCATCGATGTACTTGTTAGCGCGTGCTACTAACTTCCAGATGCTGTCTAAAGCTTGTGAGAAATGAAGTGAATCCATTTGTTGACGGTAGTCTGCAATCACACTAGCAGCTGTATCTTGTAAATCCTTACCAAACTTGTCTTGAGCAACAGGAACGGGTGCAACTTGACCATCTTGGTATTGATTAATCATTGAAACTGTACGGTTAAGCAAGTTACCAAGGTCATTAGCTAAATCATAGTTAATTCTTTCGATAAAGTCTTCAGGAGTGAAAATACCATCTGCACCAAATGGAAGTGCACGCATCAAGTAGTAACGAAGTGGATCAACACCATAACGACTAGTAAGTGATTCTGGGTAAACTGCATTACCTTTAGACTTAGACATCTTACCGTTCTTCATCAATACCCAGCCGTGACCAATAATGTGCTTTGGAAGTGGCAAATCAAGTGCCATCAACATAATTGGCCAATAGATAGTGTGGAAACGTACAATTTCCTTACCTACCAAGTGAACATCTGCTGGCCAATATTTCTTAAACAATTCGTCATTGTCTGAGCCATAACCTAAAGCAGTAATATAGTTAGAAAGTGCGTCAATCCAAACATAAACTACGTGCTTGGGATCGCTTGGGACAGGAATTCCCCAGTTAACAGTGGTACGAGTAACTGAAAGATCTTCAAGGCCTGGCTTAATGAAGTTATTAAGCATTTCCTTTTCACGAGAATGAGGCAAAATAAATTCAGGATGTTCCTTGTAGTATTCAACCAATCTGTCAGCGTACTTGCTCATCTTGAAGAAGTATGAAGGTTCCTTAACCAAACGTACTTCGTGACCACTTGGAGCCTTACCACCAATCACATTACCGTTGTCATCCTTATAAACTTCGGCAAGTTGTGATTCAGTGAAGTATTCTTCGTCTTCAACTGAGTACCAACCAGTGTATTCGCCTAAGTAAATGTCGCCCTTCTTTAAAAGTTTTTCAAAAATCTTTTGGACAGCCTTAACGTGTTCTTCGTCAGTAGTTCTGATGAATTTATCGTAAGAAATATCAAGACTCTTCCATAACTTCTTATATGAAGCAGCCATCTTATCAACGAATTCTTGAGGCTTAATTCCTTGAGCTTCGGCCTTTTGTTCAATCTTCAAGCCATGTTCATCAGTACCAGTTAAAAAGAAAGTGTCATAGCCTTGGCTACGTTTGTAGCGAGCCATAGTATCTGCGGCAATTGTAGTATAAGCATTACCAATAGTTAATCTACCAGATGGATAGTAAATTGGGGTTGTAATGTAAAAAGTATCTTTATCAGCCATTAATTAGTCATACTCCTTTATTCGTCTAAAATATCTATTCTATAATAACATGCAAAAAAAGGAATTGGGCTAAAACACCAATTCCTTTTCTCTAAAATTTTTCTTTTTTTAAATATAATTGCTTAATTGCCGTAGTTAATAAAACATATATTATTTCTAATGCAACAACTACCAAAATAAAGCTGATTGGCAATTGCGTTAATCCCAAACTAGCTGCCACATTAGAAGATGGCAAGACGCTGCCCCAAAGAGCCAAGCCAAAAGTTACCAAGATCACAACTGGAGTGGCACGTTGCTTAATGAATGGGAAACGTTCATCGCGCAAAACATGGATAACCATTTCTCTTGTCCACAAGGATTCCACAAATAAGCCTGAATAAAACAGCGATTGAAATACCCAATGATGAAAATCAGTTCCTACCAAGTACGGACAGATCACATAAAACATTAATGCCATAGTAATCAAATCGATTATTGCGGGAATCGGTCCAAAGTTAAGTACGAACTTAGGCCATTTATTAATTGACCATTTCTGCGGTTTCTTCACATAGTTTCTAGATACACTATCAAATGGAATCACTAAACAGCTAAGACTATAAATCAAGTTTAAAATAAGTAGCTGCAAAGGCAATAACGGTAAAAATGGTAAAGTAAGTGAAGCAATGACCATTGCAATAATACTGCCAAAGTTGGTTACCAAAAACGTCTTAATGTATTTCATTGTATTTGAAAAGACTTTACGCCCTGTAATAATCATTTGCTCAAGCAACTGGAGATCCTTTTGTTCAAATACAATATCAGCAGACTCCTTAATAATATCGACAGAATTATTAGAAGTAACAGTGACGTCGGAAACTTTCATTGCCAAAGCATCCTTATTGCCATCGCCCATGTAGCCTACTGTATGTCCATTTCTCTTTAACGCTTGAATAATCTTAACGCGCAATTCAGGAGTTAAATGAACAAAGATATTACACTTTTCAACAATTTCTGCTAGTTCTTCCGTGGTTGCTGTTTCAATTTGTTCACCATCGTAAACCGTATCCACGTTCAAACCAACTTGCAGAGCAATCGCTCTTGTAACTGCCTCATTATCGCCGGTAAAGATCTTAACATTTACATTATCATTCTTTAGATCTTGCAAAGCCTCTTTAGTACTTTCCTTAGGTGGATCAAGATATGCTAGATAGCCAATAATGGTTAAATCATTTTCATCTTTAGCCGAAAATTCTCCTACTGGAGCTGGATTCAATTTATAACCAACTAATAGAACACGCAAACCGTCATCATTTAATTCATTAATTTGGTTTAAGATTCTTTCACGCCAAGCGTAAGTCAATTTCTCGGTTTTGCCATTTACTTCAACTTGGTTAGAAATATCTAGCATCCCTTCCGCAGCGCCTTTAGTTACTAATAAGTGTTGTCCATGGTGTTCATCGTTATCAACCACCACAACGCTCATTCTTTTTCTGCTATAGTCAAAAGGAATTTCATCTATTTTATTGTAATCACGTTGGATCTCGTTTACATCTAATTCATCACCAGCCGCATCGATTACTGCTTTATCAATCAAATCCTTCATCCCGGTTTGATAATAAGCATTTAAGTATGAGAATTTCAAGATGCGCGGCGTTTCTTCCATTTCTAAATCATAGTGTCGCTCTAGCACCACTTGATTTTGAGTAAGAGTACCTGTTTTATCGATACAAAAAACATCG
Source organism: Lactobacillus sp. A27 (assembly GCF_016742815.1). Taxonomy (NCBI): domain Bacteria; kingdom Bacillati; phylum Bacillota; class Bacilli; order Lactobacillales; family Lactobacillaceae; genus Lactobacillus; species Lactobacillus sp. A27. The sequence continues at coordinate 38,138 of NZ_JAEHNT010000048.1, read as the reverse complement.
GTTGAACCCAAATTTTGAATAGCATTCATCTGCTTAACTACTACGCCTTGCTTAGACATTTCAAGAGCGCCTTTAGTCAGATTGCTATTAACAATAATTGGTAAAACTTCAGGAGTAAGGCTAACTGCTGCAGCTAGAGCAAATATTAAGCTTTCTCCCCAATCGCCTTTGGTTACGCCATTAATTATGAATAATAGCGGCAATAAGATAGCTGTAGCGATTATCAAGATTCTAGCAAGTTGCTTCATTTCCCGATCAAAAAGAGTCGTCTTAACTTTTTTGCGTGAAATCTTCTGGACCTCTTTACCAAAAACAGTGTTATTTCCTACCGCGAACACAATGCCACTGCCAGAACCAGAAACAATAGTAGTTCCCTCATATAAAATATTAGGATAATTGAGATAATCAGCTAACATACTCGGCTTTAGAGTCACATTAGCTACTTTTTCAGTTGGTTCAGAATCACCATCAAGATAACTAGAAGAACAGAATAAATCTTTGCTAGTCAGCAGCTTCATATCAGCTGGAATCATATCACCTGCCGATAGATTGATCACGTCCCCAACTACCACATCCTCAGTTGGTAGCTCCATATTTTTACCATCACGACGAATATTGGTAGTAACTGACACCATATTCAGCAATTTTTCAGTTACCTTAGCGATCCGTATTTTTTGAATAAAATTCGCCACTACCGAAATAAGAAGCATCAATAGCATCACGATTACAGTTTCAATATCGCTATTACCGTGAGGAACAATGTAACTAGTAAATGTAGTAAGTAAAGTCAATATAATCAACACTACAGTAAACGGTGTCGCCAAGGATTCACCCAACAATCTCCATTTAGAAGCGTTAGTGTTAGTTCTTATTTCATTTTTGCCATATTCTTTTCTATTTTCATCAGCTTTTTTAGTTGAAAGGCCTTCGGCACTTGCTTGCAATCTTGCTAGCGTTTCGCTGCGTGATTCACGTGCAATCCGTTGAATTTGTTGAATATCAACATTTGAATGTTTTTTGCTCGCTGATTTTAACATTCTTCAATTCCTCTCATTCAATAGACAAGCAAACAAAAAAGTCACCTGCTATTTCTGCAGGTGACTTGCACGCCAAACAAGGCTTTTGTCATACTCGTCGTTCAGTTTTAACACTACGTGACGTAAGCACATGCTAGCTATCTGGATCTCGCCTTAAGTCGACGACACCTATTTAACCCGTTGGCATCTCTGGATGTTTCTGGGCGATAGCGTGTGTTCACGTAGGAGTCTCACCTAACAGTTTCACTTACTATGTCTACAAAAAGTTTAAGGACTTAATTCAAATAAGTCAAGTTGCCTATTTGTGCAAATTGGAGCTATGATGTCCGAATCTTCTAAGCATATATATTATTCCCATAATTAAGAATGCTAAAGCTAATGCAATCGGCAGTGCTACTCGATGGGGATGGGAAATTTTATCCTGTTCACTTTGCGATAAATCATATTTATCAAGAGCATACTGATATTGTTGATCTACTTTAGTTGCACAGGCCCGAAAAACAAACCGCAAACCTTTGTTAAAAGTAGCATTATTATGGCTGCGAAGTCGATCTACTTCAGCGCGAAGAATATTCGATCTCGTATCAGCAGTAAAAGCTCCATGTAAGTCTTTGCTTGAAAAGATTTGCACATTGCGCTTCTTTTCTTTTTGACCTACCACAATAAAAACAGTACGTTTAGAATGATTTAACGCCTTTGGTGTTAAATTCTTGAGTTTCTTTACTGTAATTACTGCTATTTGCGGTTGCTCTTTAGTCTGCAAATAACGATTATTCTTTTCTTTAATTAAAGTCTTAGTCTCTTTGTCTAAAATATGGACATGATCTTCAATATTAGGTTGCACAAATCCTGTCATCGTCATAAAGACGGCTAACAGGCCAAATAACCAAATAAATCTAGTTTTCATCTTCTTCAAGTTTATGAGCCAAGCTTTCCACATATTTCCGATCGATTTTAATTTGCTCATATAGTACCCCGCAATCATGAAGCAACTGCATTGCTAACGGATTATCACGATAATCAAAGTAATAATTGATTTTCTTTACACCGGCTTGAAGCAAAGACTTGCAGCAATTATAACAAGGGAAATGAGTCACATATATTTCCGTATCATCAGTTGATACGCCAAATTTAGCACATTGGATTATCGCGTTCATTTCGGAATGAATAGTTCGAACACAGTGCCCATCTACCATTTGATGACCTACCTCATCACAATGTGGTTGTCCGGATACCGATCCATTATACCCCGTGCCAATAATACGATTATCTTTAACCAAAACACTACCAACTAGAGCTCTGTTGCAGGTGGAGCGCTGAGCTATCACTAGTGCCTGCATCATGAAATATTGTTTCCAAGGAATTCGATCGTGCATGAACTTACCTCTGTTTATTCTTATCTATTCTTAAAGTAGTTCAAACCAATAGCATCACGAACTTGTTCTAAAGTTTCATTAGCTACTGTATTTGCCTTCTTTGAACCTTCTAAAAGCATTTCATAAATTGCATCTTCATCTTGAGCGTACTTTTCACGGCGTTCACGAATAGGTGCAAGTTCTGCTTCAAGTACTTTGTTTAAGTAACGTTTAATTTTAACATCGCCTAACCCGCCTTTTTGGTATTCTGCCTTAAGTTCTGCTACCTTATCCTTATCTGGATCAAAGACATCAAGGTAAGTAAAGACAGTGTTGCCTTCAACCTTACCTGGATCTTCAACGTGAATATGATTTGGATCGGTGTACATTGACATAACTTTCTTTTGAACGGTCTTAGCATCATCTGACAAATAAATGCAGTTACCAAGTGATTTAGACATCTTAGCATTACCATCAAGACCTGGAAGACGACCAGAACCCTTTGGTGGGAAGTAGCCCTTTGGTTCAACCAAAATATCAGTGTTGTAAACACGGTTAAAGGTTCTTACAATCTCACGAGTTTGTTCAAGCATTGGTTCTTGGTCATCTCCAACAGGAACGATAGTAGCCTTAAAAGCAGTAATATCTGCAGCTTGAGAAACTGGGTAATTTAAGAAGCCAACTGGGATTGAATCTTTGAAATCCTTTTGCTTAATTTCAGTCTTAACAGTTGGGTTTCTTTCAAGACGTGCTACAGTTACTAAGTCCATGTAGTAAGAAGTTAATTCAAACAAAGCTGGAATTTGTGATTGAACATAAATTGTTGATTTACTTGGATCAATGCCTACAGCTAAGTAGTCTAATGCTACTTGAATTAAACTGTTACGAATCTTTTCTGGGTTACGAGCATTATCTGTCAACGCTTGAGTATCAGCAATCATGATATAAGGATCGTACTTGCCAGAATTTTGCAATTTTACTCTATTTTTAAGTGAGCCAATATAGTGACCAATGTGAAGTTTGCCAGTTGGACGATCACCGGTTAATAAAATTTCTTTTGCCATAACTTCTACTCTTTTCTAATTTTATTTTATACTCTTTGCTTTTTTATTTTATTTCTTATGTTAATGACCTAATTTTAACAAAATTTAAGCTATGATTAAACTATCACCAATGAAAGGAAACAAGACATGTGTAATCACTTTCGGATACCCGATTTAATGCAAATAAAAAAATATCTGACTGAAGACCTCGCTTTACCATTAACCGATCCAAAAATCGAAATAAAGCAACAAGATATTTTTCCAAATCAAACTGCGCCAGTCTTGCTCTATCAAGACAATAAATTGCAGCTCGTCAATAAAAACTGGGGCTATCCTAGTCCAGTAGATTCCAAAAAGCCGATGTTTAACGCCAGAATAGAGCGTTTTTATGAAAATAAGCCTTCTATGTGGGATCGTTCTTTTGCTAGACAACGCTGTTTAATTTTAAGTAGCGATTTTTTTGAATATGCTAAAACTACATACCAAGGAGCTAATGGCAAAAAATATCATGAACGCTACCGCTTTAAAACGGCTAATCCCATCACATTAATTGCAGGGATTTATGATCAAAATAATTTTTCTATGGTTACTACCGCTCCTAATAAAGACATAGCTCCCATTCATAACCGCATGCCACTAATCATTGATCCTGGCGAACTGCGTAGATGGCTTTTTCAAAACTTTACCAGTTTGGTTGATCGCAGCAATATTGACCTAAAAATACAAAAAGAGCCACATCAAAAATAATTGGTTTATTAATTAAAAGCATGATAGAATAAAGAAGTATTGCGGGTATAGTTAAATGGTAGAACGACAGCTTCCCAAGCTGTAGATGCGGGTTCGATTCACGCTATCCGCTTTTTTGTACAAAAAAAACGGATGAGATTTTTTCTCATCCGTTTATTTTTTACGCCATGATAACGGTTAAAACGCCACTAATGATAGCCAAATAAATCGGCATCCAGAGCGTTTGTGTATAAAGATAACTCCAGGCAAATAGCCCGCCATAGATAATCTCAATCACAACCAACAAAAGTGAACTTTGAAAGTTTAACAAACTAAAAATAATTCCTGAAACAATAATTCCTGTTACTGCAACTTGAGTAGTACTTCTGCGAAAAGCATAATTAAACAAAAATCCTGTTGCAAGGAATTCTTGCAGAATTGGTAAGATAATTCCTTGTACTAAGATCAAAAACCAAAACATGTCAACTGATTCATTTTTTAAATAAATCAATTGAAAGTCATAATGTGGAATCTTTTCATATGCTTGTAAATACGATATAAGAATTCGAGTAGCCGTGATTGCCAAAGTAAGCAACATTACCGTAGAAAAACTGCCTAGCCATGGTAATTTAAAATCTCGAGCAAAAAAACGTTGTTCGCGATTAAAGCGATAAACATAAAATAATAAAATCATTGCTGCAACAAGGCAAAACAAAATCAAATCCCAAACATGCAATGGCGTCTTCCTAGTCACTAGCTTAACGACTGCAAAGACGATAACATACCCTACCAGGTACACTGCATAGCGGATAACGTTTCCCTCTCTCGATTCTGGCGTATTCAAAATTTTCACTCCTACTCTGGATTGTATCCTACAAAATCAATATTATACCAAAAAAATACAGTTTATTAAATACAGATAGGGCGTCCGCTTACTTCACTTCTACAATAGTCACCTTATATTCTCCAGCTGGGGCTTCGACTGTGGCAACGATACCTGCCTCTTGCTTCATAATTGCTTGACCTAAAGGTGAATCAAAGGAGATTTTGCCATCGGCCAAATCCGCCTCCATCCGTCCGACAATCTTATATTCTTCTGTTTCATCATCGTCATCAAATTTAAGAACTACGGTCTTACCCAAATCTACTTTGCCATCATCCTTAGTTTCGACAATTTCTGCGTACTTTAATTGCTTACCTAAATAACGCAGACGACTCTGCAAGTGTCCAAGGTCCCTTTTAGCCTCTGTATATTCAGTATTTTCTGATAAATCGCCTAGAGCTCGCGCAGCTTGTAAAATCTTTATTCTGCGAGGACGATCTTTCTTTAAACGTGCAATTTCATCTTCAATTTGTTTATAGCCTTCTGGCGTCATTTTTTGAAAATATACCATGATTTAACACCTTATCAATTCGTTCATTCATTTTTCTTTTTAATTATACAAAAGTTATCCACAAGTGTTAAACGTTGATTTACTAAAGTTTTTATTCATAAATTAGCACTATATACTTTCAAGTGCTAAATAGTTTAATTTATTTTGAAACTGACTACAATAATCAGTGTAAGGAAAAAGAACGAGTCCTTACGAATTAAAGAGCAAATAAAAATTGAAAGGAAGTTTTCAATATGGCAAACGATATGATGAATCGTCGCAATGATATGATGGATGCAATGAACGACTGGTTTGGTTTTCCAAGAAACTTCTTTGATGACACTGAAATTGAAAACATCATGCAATCAGATGTTGCCGAAACAGACAAAGACTATACCGTTAAGATCGATATGCCTGGTATGAACAAAGAGGACATCAACGTTAACTACAAAGATGGTCTTTTAACAGTTGCTGGCAGCAGAAAATCATTTAAGGATACAAGTGACAAGGATAAGAACATTATTCATAAAGAAAGAAGCGAAGGTCGCATTTCAAGAAGCTATAGATTACCAAATATAGTTGCAAGTGAGATCCATGCAAAGTATGATAATGGTGTATTGACTATCATCTTGCCAAAGCAAAATGCTGGTGATGATAGCAATTCTATCCATATTGATTAATTTATTAGATTAAGCAAGAGGTCTAATAAGTTACGGATATAATTCTCTGAAGCGAGTTCATGATTGAACCCGCTTTTATTTTGGCTTAAAATAGACTTAATTTAAGAAAAAATTAAAAATGAGAAAAGGAGATTTTTTTAATGGCTCATGAATTAACTGTGCAGGAACTGGAAAAGTTTTCTGCCGATTTTAATAAAAATCCTAAAAACGAAGTCGTTGCTCGTGCTGCTCAACGTAGCGGTGTACTTGAAGCTTCTTACAATGACCGCGTTCAAAGCGAATTAACCCGCGTTTTTTCAACTGAACTTGATACTGATAATGTTACCAACCAAAAGCACTCAGGTCGTTGCTGGTTATTTGCCACATTAAACGTTTTACGTCATGAATTCGGCAAGAAATACAAGGCAAAGGATTTTACTTTCTCACAAGCTTACAACTTCTTCTGGGACAAGATTGAACGTGCCAACATGTTCTACAACCGTATTTTGGACAGTGCTGACATGCCACTTGATTCTCGCCAAGTTAAAAGTGATTTAGACTTTGCTGGTGCAGATGGTGGTCAATTCCAAATGGCTGCTGCATTAGTTGAAAAATACGGTGTTGTTCCTTCATACGCTATGCCTGAAACTTTCAACACTAACGATACTACTGGCTTTGCGACTGCATTAGGCGACAAGCTTAAGAAGGATGCTTTATTTCTTAGAAAATTAAAGCAAGAAGGCAAAGATGACGAAATCAAGAAGACTCGTGAAAAATTCTTAAGTGAAGTTTACCAAATGACTGCCATTGCTGTTGGTGAGCCACCTAAGAAATTTGATCTTGAATATCGCGATGACGATAAGAAGTATCACTTAGAAAAAGACCTTACTCCACTTGAATTCTTACACAAGTACTTAGGCGACGTTGATTTTGATGACTACGTTGTTTTAACTAACGCTCCAGATCACGAATATGGCAAGCTTTATGGTTTACCAGCAGAAGACAACGTTTCTGGTTCACTCAGAATTAAGCTTTTGAACGTGCCAATGGAATACTTGACCGCTGCTTCAATTGCCCAATTAAAGGATGGTGAAGCTGTTTGGTTTGGTAACGATGTTCTTCGTCAAATGGACCGCAAGACTGGTTACCTTGACACTAACCTTTACAAATTAGACGACTTATTCGGCGTTGATCTTAAGATGTCAAAGGCTGACAGATTAAAGACCGGTGTCGGCGAAGTTTCTCACGCCATGACTTTAGTTGGTGTTGATGAAGACAATGGTGAAGTTCGTCAATGGAAAGTTGAAAACTCATGGGGCGACAAGTCCGGTGCTAAGGGTTACTATGTAATGAACAATGAATGGTTCAACGATTACGTTTACGAAGTTGTTGTTCACAAGAAGTATTTGACTGACAAGCAAAAGGAACTTGCTGAAGGCCCAATCACTGATCTTCCCGCATGGGACTCACTTGCTTAATTATTTAAGATAAACGAAAAAGACTTAATCTAGCAGCAAATGTCTAGATTAAGTCTTTTTTTAATCCTTTTTCTTCTACTTATAATTTGGAGCAGCCTTAGTCATTTGAACATCATGTGGATGTGATTCACGCAAACCTGCATTAGTGATTTGAACAAATTGTGCCTTTTCAATCAACTCAGGAATATTTGCGGCACCACAGTAACCCATACCAGAGCGAAGTCCCCCATCAATTTGGAAGACTACATCACTCACGTCGCCCTTGTACTCTACACGAGCTTCAACACCTTCCGGCACCAATTTATTAGCTTCGTTAACGCCGCCTTGGAAGTAACGGTCACTTGAACCATGAGCTTGAGCCATCGCACCAACAGAGCCCATACCACGGTAACGCTTAAACTTCTTGCCATTTTCTTCAAAAATATCACCAGGTGCTTCAGTTGTTCCTGAAATCATACTACCGAGCATGACGGCATTACCACCTGCTGCTAAAGCCTTAACTACATCCCCAGAATATTTAATACCACCATCGGCAATGATTGGCTTGTGGTACTCACGTGCAGCTGAAGCAGCATCATAAATAGCAGTAATTTGTGGTACACCAACACCGGCAACGATTCTAGTAGTACAAATTGAACCAGGTCCAATACCTACCTTAACTACGTCAACGCCAGCGTCGAACAATGCACGAGTGGCATCCCCAGTTGCCACATTACCGGCAATTAAAGTTTGCTTTGGAAAATGTTCACGGAATTCTTTAATCTTACGCAAAACACCTGCTGAGTGACCATGAGCAGTATCAATAACGATTGCATCGGCACCAGCTTCAAGAAGTGCTTCTGCTCTTTCAAAAGTATCACTAGTTACACCAACAGCTGCGGCACAAAGCAATCTATTTTGATCATCGACTGCAGCCTTAGTCGCATTGCTTGGTACGACTACGCTCTTCACATTGGCTACTTCGCCAGCTTGAGCTTGAATTGACATGTTCTTGTGTACTACACCAAGTCCACCTTGAAGAGCCATAGCGATTGCCATTGCGCCTTCAGTAACAGTATCCATTCCTGCACTGATCAATGGAATATTTAATTTGATATTATCGGCAAGCTTAGTGCTTAAATCAACTTCATTTGGCAAAACGTGACTTTCTGCCGGAATTAATAAAACATCATCAAAAGTTAAACCTTTTTTGGCAAATTTGGTATCCCAGTTAGACATATGACTCTCCTTTTCTCATTCAAAAAATTATTAGCTCTACTTTACTAGCACCCTTACCAAATTTCAAGAAATATATCAAAAAATCCATCCTTCAAGGATGGATTTGCTTATTCATAGCTAGCAGCAACATTTTGATAATGAGCAACTTCATCATCACTGCAACGCACAAAATGTCCAGGACGGATTTCATGCATGGTACGTTCTTTACCATCGCCCTCTTCTTTTTGTACATCATAGTCTATACGCTTACGATTTCGTTCAATTTCTGGATCAGGCACTGGAACTGCCGAAATCAAACTCTTAGTATAGTCATGCAACGGACGATCATAAACATCATCGGCTGGTCCTACTTCGAGTAACTTACCAAAGTGCATAACACCAATGCGGTCAGAAATAAATTTAACCATTGATAAGTCATGCGCAATAAATAAGTAAGTTAGCCCATGCTTTTTCTGCAATTCTATCATCAAGTTAACAACTTGCGCTTGAATCGAAACATCTAACGCCGAAATAGGTTCATCTGCAACGATAAATTTAGGTTCTACTGCCAATGCACGTGCAATTCCGATTCTTTGACGCTGCCCACCAGAAAATTCGTGAGGGAAACGACTAGCATGATTCTTATTCAAGCCAACCGTTTCAAGTAATTCTTCTACTCTCTGACGACGTTCTTCTTTTGATTTAACTAAATGGTGAATGTCCAAACCTTCCGCAATAATATCCTCTACTGTCATTCTAGGATTTAATGATGCATATGGATCTTGGAAAATCATCTGTGCATCACGCCGAAATTTCAATTTATCTTCACGTTTCTTCAGATTTTCAATGTTTTTTCCCTCAAAGATAACCTCACCAGCAGTTGGTTGATAAAGCTGTAAAATTGAACGGCCAGTCGTAGTTTTACCTGAACCTGATTCACCTACTAAACCGAAGGTTTCTCCTTTATGGATATCAAAACTCACATCATCTACAGCTTTAGTGATTGTACGTCCATTTTTGAAGTATTGCTTTAAATGCTTTACTTGCAAAATCTTTTCTTTTTCTGACATATAAATCTCCTCTCGCTGTTGCTAGTTTTGTACCTTATTTTCTTCTTGCATCAATTCAAATTTCTTCCAACGTCTTTGAATTTCAGCCGGTGGTTCTACTTTAGGTGCTCCTGGTGCAAGTAACCAAGTAGCCGCATAATGTGTATCTGATACTTTGAAAAATGGTGGTTTACGCTCAATATCAATTTTCATTGCATACTTGTTTCTTGGTGCAAACGGATCACCCTTAGGTGGATCAAGTAAATCTGGGGGTGTACCCGGAATTGATTCCAAAGTATCGCTTTCTAAAGTTGGCATTGAATTAATCAATCCCCAGGTATATGGGTGTTGCGGATTATAGAAAATATCATCTACTGTACCATATTCCATAAATTCACCAGCATACATTACTGCCACTCGATCAGCCATCCCAGCAACAACACCCAAATCGTGAGTAATAAAGATAATTGAAGTCTTAACTCTTTTTTGTAAACTCTTCATTAAATCCAAAATTTCTGCTTGAACTGTTACATCTAACGCAGTAGTTGGTTCATCTGCTAATAAAATTTCTGGCTCACAAATTAAAGCAATTGCAATCACAATTCTTTGTCGCATACCACCAGAGAATTGATGAGGGTATTCATTAATTCTCTCTTCGGCATTAGGAATACCAACAGCTTTCATCATTTCCAAAGCCTTAGCCCAAGCTTCTTTTTTTGAAACGCCTTTATGCTTAATCAAAGGTTCAGCAATTTGTTGACCAATCTTCATGGTTGGATCCAGTGAAGTCATTGGATCTTGGAAAATCATGGCAATTTCATTACCACGAATTTTTTGCCATTCTTTTTCAGAAATATCCAATAAATTTTTACCGTGAAAATTTATTTCTCCACCCATAATTTGAGCATTACGAGCAAGAAGTCCAATAATTGAACGAGTAGTAACAGATTTTCCTGAACCTGATTCACCAACAATTGCCAAGGTTTCTCCCTCATTCAAATGAAAGGAGACATCACGAATTGCCTTTACTTCACCTGCATAAGTGTGAAAATCAATTTTCAAATTTTTAACATCCAAAATTTTCTTTGGCATTTAGTTTTGCCTCCTATCTTTGTCCTTTAGGGTCAAATGCATCACGCAAGCCATCACCAAGTAAGTTAAATGCAATCATCAAGATACATAAAACAATTGCTGGATACCACATCTGATATGGTAAGAATTGGAAGTTCTTTTGGCCTTCATTCAGAAGCACACCAAGTGAGGTTTCCGGTGCAGTGATACCAATACCAATAAAACTTAGGAATGCTTCAAAGAAGATTGCACTTGGGATAGTATACATGGTTTGAATAATGATTAAACTTGATAAATTAGGAACAAGATGCTTCCATGCAATTTTCCAACCTGATTCACCTAATGACTGTGCTGCCAAAACATATTCTTCATTTTTCAAACTCAATGTTTCTGCACGAATTTGCCGGGCCATTGTCGTCCAACTTGAAATAGCAATTGCTAAAATAATTGAAGTAATACCTGGTTTTAAAACAACCAACATTAGAACCACAATAATTAAGTTAGGAACGGAAGAAATAATTTCGATAATCCGTTGCATAACGTTATCGACTCCTCCGCCTTTCCAACCAGAAATTATTCCATACATAACCCCGATCGTTAAATCAAAGAAAGCAGCTACTAAAGCAACAATTAAAGAAATTTTTGTACCATAAATAATTCTTTGACCTAATGAACGACCTAAGTAGTCAGTTCCTGCTATGAAATACTTATCCTTAGGAACATTATTTTGAGCATAGGCATCAACCCATTGGCCATTTTGCTTAATTTTACCGTTAAGACCATTAATAGCGCTCAATCCCGGAACTTTAGCAGGTAAATTAGCGTACTGCGGATGTGATTTTACCAATGTAGATTTATTAATAAATGGCGTTGAACCAAAAGCAACTATAACCATAAAAATAATAACGATTGCAGAGATTACAGCTGCTTTTCTTTGTTTGAATCTTATCCAAACATTTTGACTAAATGAAAGTGCAGGCCCAGCAATTTTTTCACTATCTTGAGCTTGTCCTTTTGGTAAAGGTTCAAAAGCATCTGGACTAAGTTTTAAATCTTTTTCATCCATATCTCTAAGCCTCACTTCCTGCTAATCTAATTCGTGGATCGATTAATCCGTAAACAATATCAGTGATTAAAAGAACAATTACTAGACCAATACAGTAGACCATTGTAATACCCATGATTGTTGGATAGTCATTAGTCAAAATTGACTTAACGAATTGTTCACCAATTCCAGGGATATTGAAAATATTTTCAATAACCATTGAACCAGTCATCAACGCTACAGCATAAGGTCCAATCAAAGTCACTAATGGAATTACTGAGTTACGCATTGCGTGCTTTCTAATAACTTCCATTCTACTTAACCCTTTTGCCTTACCTAATTCAATGTAGTCACTACTCAAAGTATCAACCATGCTAGTTCTAATAAATCGAGCCGTTTCAGCAAGCGGACCTACAGCTAAAGCAATAGTTGGCAAGATGGTTTGAGAAAATTGACCCCAACCAGCGATCGGGAACCATCCCAGTTTTAAACCAATGTAATATTGAAGAAGAACTGCTAAAACAAAGTTAGGAACAGATTTACCAATAATTGAAAAAACAGTTGCAGTAGAATCAGCCCAAGTACCTTGTTTCATGGCTGCAATTGCACCAACGATAACGCCGAGCACAACACCAAGAATCAATGCTTGAAGACCTAATTGAACTGAAGCACCGAGACGAGCACCAATTAATGATGAGACAGGTTGATTACTGTATTGGAAACTTGTTCCAAAATCACCGTGCAGCATACCGACAATATAAATCAAGTATTGTTGCCATACTGGTTTATTCAAACCATATTGTTGGTCCATGATATGTCTTTGCGTCATCGTCATCTTTGCTTCATTGGCATACGGTGATCCTGGCATCAATTTCATTAAGAAAAAGGTTACCGTTGCTACAATAAACAAAGTGAGGATCATATATAAAATACGCTTTATTAAGTATCTAGCCATATTTGCAGCTCCTTACTTTTTATTTAATCTTCACATTATTTTTTAATGTTAGTTTCTATTATAGCAAAACACAAAAAAATATCTAGTCATAATTAAAAAAATAAGATAAAATCGCATTTTCTCTTATTTTTTTAATTAATATTTATTTTTCAACATATGCATACTTAAAGTTATAATTAGCACCTGCACCGTTGTAAACAACATTTTTAACCGTTGGTCGAACCATCCAAGCTTCGGCAGGTTGATACAAAGGTACTACTCCCTGTTCTGTTAACAATACACGTTCAGCCTTAGCTAAATCTTCAAAACGATCATCCATATTACCAGTAGTCTTTGAAGCGGCAACATACTTATCGTAATCTTTATTAGCCCACTTACTCCAATTATATGATGCATTTGTAGTATTCAAATCAAGGAAAGAAATTGGATCAGTAAAGTCCGCTTGCCAACCCATGAGCAAAGCATCAAAATTACCACTTTGGCCACGTACTAATGCAGTCTTCTTAGGTAAGCTGTTAACTTTAACACTGACTCCCTTCAAATTAGATTCAATAGTACTTTGCAAATATTCCCCAGCCTTTTTAGCATCATCATCGTCATAAGTTAGCAAAGTAAAGTTAACTTTACTTTGACCTAAAGCCTTTTGTGCCTTCTTCCAATAATTTTTAGCTAACGCAGGATTATATGTCATTACCTTATCTGTTTCAGCTGTTTTAACTAAAGCCGTATAATCTTTACCATTAAATTCAGTCATGTTAGCTGGTGAAAAAGTAGTTACTGGCTTATTGGCCCCACCTACTGAGGAAGCTAAAGCTTTACGATTGATTGATAACGAAAGTGCTCTACGGAAATCTGCATTCTTAAAAAGTCTATTTTTCTCATTTAATTGCAAATATTGAGTAGATGAAGCTGGTCTAATAGTATAGCCTGATTGATGTTTCAATTGCTTTGTAGCCTGTGGTGCCAACAAAGCGGCATCCAACTTACCTGATTGATACAGGTTATAGTCAGTTGATGGCGTTTTTTGAACGCTGTAATTAATAGTACTTAGCTTAACCTTATTCTTATCCCAATAATTATTATTCTTAACTAACTTCCAAGATAAATTAGAGCCTGTCCAACCCTTTGAAACAAATGGACCATTGTAAACCATAGTTTTTGAGGAAGTACCATAGTTCTTACCATACTTTTCAACAGCATGCTTATTTTGTGGGAAGAAAACACCAAATCCCATTAACAGCTTAAAATACGGGATTCTTCTATCTAAAGTAACAGTTAAATGTTGATCATCATCAGCTTTAACACCAAGTGTATCAGCCTTTTTCTTACCCGCTACTACGGCATCTGCATTCTTTACACCTGAAAAAAGATATGCATATTGTGATGCTGTTTTTGGATCAACGGTCCTGCGCCAAGAATAAACAAAATCTTTAGCAGTCACGGGATCTCCATTGGACCATTTAGTATTTTTTCTTAAAGTAAAATGCCAGGTCTTACCGTCTTTTGAAACTTCAGTCTTAGTTGCTAAAGCGTTTTCTACCTTAGAATTTTTACCTAAACGGTATAATCCTTCCATGGAATTGCTAATTTGATCCATGCTAGTAGCATCGGTTACCTTTGATAAATCTAAAGTTTGTAGTTCTGATTTAGTCATCCAATTTAAAGTTTGTTTAGTTCCAGTTGAAGAGTCCTTATTAGAACACGCTGCTAGAGTTGCAGCAGATACTACTGTTAACATACTTGCACTTAAATACTTTTTCCATTTTTTCATTTTTATTCCTCATTATTTTCATACACAAAAGGAGCAACCGCCTACTTGCAGTTGCTCCTTTTAATTAAAATCCATTTATCGCCTACAAAATTATTCCAAGCACTGCAACTGAAGTTAAGTATTGAGTTGTAAGGTTAAAATAACAATTGAAATTGATAACATGAATTTTCTCCTTAATTTAATTACTAATTACCGGAAACATAAGCTCCCTTAAAGTTGTAGTTAGCACCAGCTGCATTGTACACAATGCCCTTAACTGATGGACGTACTAACCAAGCAGTAGTTTGGTAGTAAAGTGGCGTGATACCTTGATCCTTAAGCAAGATCTTTTCTGCCTTAACTAAATCGCTGAAGCGGCTTTCATCGTTAGTTGCAGTCTTAGAGCTGGCAATTAACTTGTCGTATTCACCGTTAGCCCACTTACCAGTGTTTTGTGCATTCTTTGAAGTGAACAAATCATCAAATGAAATTGGATCTGCGAAGTCAGCGCCCCAACCAGTAACAACAATATCAAAGTTACCAGCAGTTGAACGACTCAAACGAGTCTTGAATGGTAAGTTTTGAACACTAACTTTGGCACCCTTTAAATTTTCTTCAATTTGACTTTGAAGAGTTTCAGTGGTCTTTTGAGCAGCATCAGTATCATCTGACAAGATAGTGAATGAAACGCTCTTAGTGCCTAATTCCTTAAGGGCTTGAGCAAATAACTTCTTAGCTTTAGCTGGGTTGTATTGACTGTAATCAGTATCCTTGGTCTTATCAGCAAAGTCTTGACCTTCAACCTTAGTCAAACCAGCTGCAGTTAATGAACTTGCAGGCTTGTTAGCACCACCTAAAGCATTAGTTAAAGCTTTACGGTTAATTGCAAGTGAAATTGCACGACGCAAGTTAGCATTCTTTAAGAACTTATTCTTTTGATTGTATTGTAAGTAGAAAGTACTTGAACCTGGACGAAGAGTGAAGCCATTTTGATGCTTTAAATTCTTAGTTTGTTGCGCATCAAGACTTACTGCATCAATCTTATTTGATTGGTATAAGTTGTAAGCAGTTGATGGTGTCTTTTGCACGCTGTAGTGAATTGTGTCTAACTTAACAGCATTCTTATCCCAGTAGTTGTTGTTCTTCTTCAAGTTCCATGAAAGGTTAGAACCTGTCCAGCCAGTTTGCTTGAATGGACCGTTGTAAACCATGTACTTAGAAGCAGTACCGTACTTAGAACCATACTTTTCAACAGCCTTTTCTTGTTGTGGGAAGAATAATGGGAATCCCATCAAAAGCTTGAAGTATGGAATACGCTTATCAAGGCTAACAACTAACTTGTTGTTACCTTCTGCCTTAATACCTAAAGTGTTAACTGCTGCCTTACCTTTAGAAATCTTGTCGGCATTGTGAATACCTTCGAACAAGTATGCATATTGTGAAGCAGTCTTAGGGTTAACAGTTCTACGCCATGAATAAACGAAGTCCTTAGCAGTTAATGGAGTACCATCTGACCACTTAGAGTTACGTAAAGTGAAAGTCCAAGTCTTACCATCTTTACTTACTTGAGTCTTTGATGCCAAACCATTTTCAACCTTAGAGTTTTCACCTAAACGATAAATACCTTCCAAAACATTGTTCAATTGGTTAAAACTAGTAACATCAGTTGCTTTTGACAAGTCCATGGTAGGAATTTCTGCGCTTTCCTCCCAATTAAGAGTCTTCTTAGCTGAAGAAGATGAGTTACTCTTTGAACCACAAGCTGCTAAAGTTGCAGCTGAAACTAAAACTGTAGCTCCTGCCGCAAATAATTTTGCAAATTTCATACAATTAACCCCTCTCAATTATGAGATTTTTAATAATTCTTTTTAACTTGATTAAGAGTATACTCATGTTTTTATTGAAATGCAATATTATTTTTTAATTTTATTTTTATACAGCACACAAAAAGGTTACTAGATATAGTTCTAGTAACCTTTTTAACTTATATATTCCACTCTTGCATGAACTCACGCACAAAATTGCGCATGTAAGCTGTACGTCGTTCAGCCTCTTTTTTAGCTGCCGGTGTATTCATCAAATCAGCTAACGAAAATAATTTTTCATAAAAATGATTGATCGTTGTTTCCTCATGATTGCGATATTGATCATGACTCACTAACTTCTCTGGTTTAATTTTAGGATCATAAATCTTGTTGCCGTGCTTGCCACCATATGTAAAGGCACGTGCAATTCCAATTGCGCCCAAACTTTCTAATCGATCTGCATCTTGAACATATTGGCCAGAAAGCGGCAAATGATAATGATGCTCAATATTGGCGGAGAAAGACATGTGCTGAATAGTGTAAAGAATGTCCCAAGCTTCTAGATCATTAAAACCTAATTGAGGCAATAATTCTTCGATCTCTTTAACCACCTTTGCGGGATCAGCACAAATCTTTTCATCAATCGTATCATGAAGATAACCTGCAGATTTAATAATTGCTACTTCGCGGCTATCCCTATGCGCATGTTCATGATCAGCAAGGTACATCTTGCTAGCTAATTTAGCCACACGCTCACCATGATAAAAATCATGTCCTGTCTTTTCGCCCTCTAAATGCTTTTTAGTAAAATCAATTACTGCATCAATATTCATTATGCCATTGAATCCCATGCTTCTACTGGAGTTGCTTCGCCTTCCCAGATCTTAACTAATTTTTCTGGGACGTATTGCTTCTTTACGACTACCTTAAATAAGTATTCGTTGAACCAATCATCATCCATGACAAAGTAGCCTTTTTCACCGACTTTTGTGCCCCAAGAATTTTCAATCTTCCATTGACGTGGCTTACCATCAACCACATCAACACCCACTAAAGTCATGGCATGAGTTGAACCGGAAGCACCAGTTTGCAAGCGTTCCTTCTTAGATAATTTAGTTTCAATATTAAAAATAGTATCGGTTTGGTAAAGGCCCTTAGATAAGATACCTTTTTGACGATCACTATCTTTACCGACATCACAGCCAAACCAGATAGTTTCACCAGCTTTAAGTTGCTTAATAGCAGCTTCTTTTAAGTTGTTAATTTCAGTATTTAAAAATTGAACTGGCGTACCACCTTCAACATTGTCTTCAAATGGTAATGCATAAAGTTTATCAAATTCATGATCTGGAGCATTGAACAAAACAATGTAATCATCAAGATCATCAGTAAAGTAATTATGGAAGAAATCGAGTGGAGTTAAATCACCATCAAAATGGTACTTGCCATCGTCATCTTTGAATTCAAGATCAAAGTGTTGGACAGGTTCACCAAATGCAATGACAGCCATACGGTAAACTTCACTTAAGAATTCTTGACGCTTTGCTTCGATTTCATCGGTCTTGTTTTCCTTAGCTAATTTACGCAAAACTAGACCATCTTCGCGCAGCTTCATATTCAATGCACGGTTAAAAGCGGCGGTATTGTTTGCAGTAAAGCTCTCTTCTTGAGCATAAGTTGGCACCAAACCATACTTGCGAATCAATGATACAGCCATAGCCCATTGACCACCATCGGTATCAGGACCTTGCATATAAGTGTGAACAGTTCGATCATCAAGTGGTCTATCAGCTGTATTTAAAATATTGTCAAAAAAGATATTGGCTCTTTCTACTCTATCCCAGAAGAAGAGATAATTTTGAGAAAAAGTAAAATTCTTGGCATTGTATTTTTTAGCAAAACCATGACGCAAAGTATTTAATGCCGCAAATAACCAGCAACGTCCAGATTGCTTTTGATCAGTTACATTATCAGTAGGAATTTCAATTGAAAAATTACGGTTAAGCTTTCTAATTCCTTCGGTATTGAAACTTGCCTTTTGGACACCATTATTTACGACTGCTAGTTCTGCTACTCGGTTTTGTGGTTCTTTTTTATATTCTTTTTGAAACTTGGCAATTTCTGCCATTGTAAGTTCGTGTTTCATATAACTTTCCTTTCTCATTAGAAATCATTTAGTTGTCATCATTTTAGCATTATTTTGCCTACTAAAAAAAGCCGCTTCCCAGGTTTGAACTGGGGACCTCCTCCTTACCACGGCGGTGCTCTACCTATTGAGCTAAAGCGGCGTTTCTATTGTATCAAAAAAGGCGAAGATATTCATTCTGAATATCTTTGCCCTTTAAAAATTCCTAATCCAAGAGTAGAAAAAGCCCACAAATATATATGAGGTTATTAAACTTTAATCAATGACTAGTTCTTAACAACATCCTTGCTGTTCAGCCATTGCTTCTTGTTAATTCTAACAATCTTCTTGTGGTTAACCTTCTTAACAGCCTTTGCTGTGAAAGTTGAACCCATTTTAACTGTCTTCTTGGTCTTCTTAGCATTCTTAGTGTAAACAGCAACCCTTTGGTTCTTGGTGTCTTTAACAATGACGAAGATCTTGTCACCCTTCTTAATTGATGGGTTAGTTGGTACGTCTTCAGCAACACCTAACTTTGGAGCAGTAAATGAAGTAGCTTGAGCGGCATTACTACCGATACCGACAAGACTTAAGCCGATTACTAAACTTGAAACAACTTTTAAAACTTTTCTTGATTCTAACATTTTAATAACCTCTTTCTATTTACTTGCTTTCTCTTTACGCTTTTACTATAACACTATTTAGTCAAAAGTAAACAAAATAGTTAAATATTTCACAATAAATATTCAAAAGACTATATTTTACAGTTGCGCTTTGTGTCAGCATTCTTAAATTGTATATAGGTATAGTTATATGCATATATTATTGCAGTATTTTAAATCGTATAGTCATCATGTGAATTTGTAAAATAACTTATATTGATTATTTTGCTTTTTGTGGCAAAAATAAAATAACAGTTTATCTAGTAAAATATTATTTTATTTAATTCACGCTTTTTCAGTATTCAAAACTGCATAAAATCAGTTACTATATTAGTTAAATTTCATATAGTATTTCTGAAAACAAAAAAATGAGATGAATTATCATCCCATTTTCTCTGATTAATTACTTAATTGTAACCAAAGTGTACTTTCTCTTACCTTTACGGATAATTACATACTTACCATCGAAGGCGCTTGATGGATCAACTTCAAAGTCAACGCTTTGTTCACGATCACCATTAACATAAATCGCACCATTCTTAATGTCTTCACGTGCTTGACGCTTTGAAGGTTCAATCTTGGTATCAACTAAAAAGTCAACCAAGTTCTTCTTTTCGCTGCCTGCTTTTGCACTTGGAGCGTTCTTCAAACCTTGTTCAATTTGAGTTACTGATAAGTTCTTAATATCACCTGAGAACAATGCATCAGTAATCATTTGAGCTTCTTTAAGACCGGCTTCACCATGAACGAACTTAGTTACTTCTTCAGCTAAACGCTTTTGAGCAGCTCTCTTCCAAGGTTCCTTTTCAGTCTTTTCAGCCAAGTCTTCGATTTCTTCACGGCTAAGGAAAGTAAAGTACTTAAGGTACTTAACAACGTCACGGTCATCTTGGTTAATCCAGAATTGGTAAAATTCATAAGGACTAGTCTTTTCAGGATCAAGCCACACAGCACCACCAGCTGACTTACCAAACTTAGTACCATCAGCCTTAAGCATCAATGGAATAGTCAAACCAAATGCAGGACGATCTGCACCTTCAAGCTTGTGAATAAGGTCGATACCTGCAGTGATGTTACCCCATTGATCACTACCACCGATTTGAAGTTGAACACCATCATCTTTGTTCAAGTGGTAGAAGTCGATGGCTTGCAAAATTTGGTAAGTAAATTCAGTGAATGAAATACCGTTTTCAAGACGACTAGCAACAACGTCCTTGTTAATCATGTTGTTAACTTGGAAGAACTTACCGTAATCACGCAAGAAATCGATTAAGTTAAGCTTGCCAAGCCATTCAGCATTGTTTCTAATTTCAAAGTTTTCAGTACCAAACAACTTCTTCATTTGGTTAGTCAAGCATTCTTCATTGTGCTTAACTTGGTCGGCAGTTTGCAAAGTACGTTCAGTCTTACGGCCTGATGGGTCACCGATTGCACCAGTACCACCACCGATTAAAATTACTGGGTGGTAACCCGCCATTTGGAATCTCTTCAAGATCATGAATGGAATTAAGTGACCGATGTGAAGTGAGTCACCAGTTGGGTCAGTACCACAGTAAAGAGCAAGATCATCATGTTCTGCTAAGTACTTACGTAAACCTTCTTCATCAGTTTCTTGATTAATGGCTCCACGCCACTTCAAGTCTTCTAAGATATCAAACTTTGCCATAATTTTCCTCCAATAAAAAACGTCCCCTGATCTTCCGATCAAGGGACGACTAAATTACATTATTAGCCGTGGTACCACCCACGTTTGCGCTACTGCGCCTTATTAAAGCCGGTAAAGGAGCAACCCTATTAAGTACTTCGCTAAAATCGGCCTGTCTAGCTCACACCAACCGCTAGTTCTCTGAACGCTGAGCCGACTCGCTACTCATTCGTTAGTTATGATATTAACGAGAAAAATAGTTTTAGTCAACCGCTATTTTAAGAAAACCGTTTTAATTGCGGACCATGGACCTTCTTCTCTGCCATTTAAAGCTTGTAATTTCACTTCATAACTTCTATTTCTGGTAATACCTGTAATAGCGTTAGAAGCTTGATCGGTTACTTCGTAATACCACTTGCTTGTACCTTTTTGGCGGTAAGCAATGCGGTAACTTTGTGCACTATCAATTTTTTTCCAAGCTACATGAATGTTGTGGTAAGTATTGTCAGCTTTAGCAATGGTTAAATCGACAGCTCCTGGTGTGGCATCTGAAGGAGCATAGTAGGTATGCTCAACAACTTTACTCCAAGCACCAAAATAATTATCAGTTTCTGGATTACCGTAACGAATGTAGTCAGGGTTGCTTACTCCGCGAGCTACAAAATCATAAGTTTGACCATTAACTAACTTTTTACCAATTTGAACTGGAATTTTATGACCGTTTCTTTCTAGATAGCGCGTAGCTGGAGCAGTACTTACTTCTACAGTGTTGCTACTAGAAGTAAATGAGGCAGCCTTTGAGCCCTTCTCACGCCATGCAAGTTCGTAAGTCTTAGCATGAAGTGCATCCCTCAATGTAGCAACCACACCATCCTTAGTATCCTTCAAAGATTCAATTTCAGTATCTGTTGGCACCATGCGTGTATCAGGAACGGCTGTTAATTGGAAATCATAAAGCCCGCGAGTATTTACACTAAACACATAGGTTCCTTTAGCCAAGTACCAACTTTGGCTGGCAGTCTTATTGCCATTAACTTTGAAATCCTCTGGGTAAAGCATAGTACCACCGCCAACAGAATTATCTTTATCAAACATGATTACGTTCATCTTGCTGAAGATGTTGCCTTTTCCAAGTTGATAAATTGGATTATTAGTCATCTTCATCGTAACCATTTGAGGTGAATCAATAGTAAAGCTGTAGTAGTCGATACTATCATAATTGTACATTTCACCCATTGCTTTGATTTTTTGACCAATTTTAATCTTTCTTGCCTTAAGGCTGCTGTTATCATTATCCTTCTTAGTTTCAACGTAAGTTTCTAAATTCTTACGAATCTTGGTCAAACGAGTATATGCAGTCTTTATGTTGGCATTCTTTGAACTGGTTAAATAGTATGTACCCTTACGCAAATAATATGTATTCTTCTTTTTGCCATAAGGAATACATGTCCATTCCATGCTATTTTTCAAGGTAACATTACTATTTGTAACTAATCTACCAGCTGCAGGTAAATGTAATTTGTAAATTTTGCCTTTAGTTACATGGTTACGTTTATTAATATTAAAACTAGTAGTATTCTTTGGATTATATGTACCAGCTTGAACAGTTGTAGCAGAAAGTCCAAGAAGTGCAGCACTTGTTAGTGCCATTGTCATTATCTTTTTCATTTTAATCACCTTTAACACGTTTTTTCTTAGCTACTATTTTACCATTAGACACAAAAAAGACCGAACTTCGTGTTCGGTCTTTTGTTTAGTTATCTAACTTGTAGAACCCCTTAGCCTTCAAGCCATAAGCTTGACCAGCAGTCATATCGTATTGAACCATTTCGTAGTCATTCAAAATTGCTTGTTGTTCTGAAGTCAATTTCTTAGGATCAACGAAGTGTCCCTTTTGATCAACTAATTGGAAGCCTTTATCACCGTTAAAGTTAATGGTGATTGCGGGAAGCTTCTTGTGAACTTCAGTAAGTAATGCTTGGTAAGGAGTTACCTTAGAATTAGTTTGTTCAAGCATCATTGCAGTGAAGTCGCTAGTGTTGACGTAATTAGTGTTGTGAGTCAACTTCTCCTTAGCACCATGTTCTCTAGCGTACTTGTTAGAGTAAATGAAGTAACGAGTTGAGTGCATTTGAACTGGGTATCTGCCAGTGTAGTTTTGTGACAAGATACTTGGGTAGTGGTCACCGTAGAAGACAATGGTAATTGGCTTCTTGATCTTATCAATTTGACCAATAAACTTCTTAACTGCCTTGTCGGTGTATTGCGTACCCTTGATGTAAGTTGCCATTTGTTCACGAACGGCAGCAGTGTTGAAGAGTTCACCAGATACTTTACCCATGTATTCGTTGTTTGGATACCAGTTGTTGTAAGGCATGTGGTTTTGAATTGAGATCAAGTTAATAAATTGACCACCCTTCATGCTGTTGATTTGTCTCAAACCGTTAGCATAAGTAGTGAAGTCAGAGTTGTAAGTACTCTTACCAAGTTTCTTTTGATCAATGATCTTGTATTTAGAACCAAGGTAAACGAACTTGTTAAACTTAAATCTCTTGTAGTCTTCTACTCTTGAGTAGTAAGTACCAATGAATGGGTGAACAGCTGACTTGTAGTTGAAGTCCATACCAATGGTTGGGTAGAAGTCGTAGTTTGGTACGATTTGTACATATGGAGTCAAGGTTGACTTGAACATACCCATGTTAAATCCTGTCAAAGTTTCCCATTCCATGTTGGCAGTACCACCACCATAACCTGCACTAAGCATGCTACCGTAAGTAGATCTGTCCTTCATTGATTGAATAAACTTAACTGGATTTGGAACCTTAGGATCAATCTTAATTGTTGGGAAAGTATATGGATCAACAAAACTTTCACTCAAGTTGTAGACAATAGTTTGATCCTTTAAAGTATTCTTTCTAGTCTTGTTAATTTCATCAGCAATCTTGCCATACTTTTCATTCAAGTGATTAATCGTAGCCTTGGAGTAATTAGATGGCTTATTCATAATCTGTAAATCGAAGTAGTTCAAGAAGTTCAATAATGGACCGTTAATTTGAATATCACGTTCAGGGTTTCTGAATGATTGCTTGTTATCAAAACCACGGTTGATGTGATAAATGATTCCGCCATCGTGGTTGAAGCGAGCTGGTGTCATAAACAAAAGCAAGCTGAGCAATGCCCAGATACCACGGCGCTTCCATGAACCCTTTTTCTTAATTGGAAACTTGATTTCAAGGAAAACAGTCAAAGCAATTACAATCACTAAAGCAACGGCAATCATAATTACCTTTTGTTGACCAACCATTGGAAGCAAGGTCTTCCAGTTAACAATTTCATCAAGTTCAGTTGGATAAATAGGTTCACCACGAAGATTAAGCTTGATCTTGTTGGCAATAGCCCAACCAATTGTGATTACGCTGACCAAAACAGTTGAGGTCCAGTAACGCGTAGTAATGAAGTAGAAGATCGCAAACATTGCATCGAGGAAGATAGCCGTCAAAATGATGGCGAAGAATCTAGTCCCGAGCAAGAAAATTACGGCATTGATATCTGTAGCTGTTGTAATTTGAATTCTTAAGTTATCTGATTCAATTAAGAATGAAACAAAACTCAAGATATAGAACCAGCCCCAAGTAAGAAGTCTTACTCGGTTTTCAACTACCCATGCTGTGAAGTTCTTCCAACCATATTCCACAACTTCAGCTAAATTATCATGACTATTGAAGAACTCAACTGTCTTCTTAATTGGCTTTATTCTAAATAAAAAGCGGTTATACAAATAGTTCAGCGCAAGAGCTGCGATCATCATAATGACGATCATCAAGAACTTGTTAAAACCAGCACTATTAGTAAAGCGGAATGATCTTACAAACCCACCAATAATTGGTGCGTCCATAAAAATAATTATTGGAATAAAGAAACGCATATCCTTAGCGCTATAGCTAACGATTACTTTTCTAAAGATTAAGAATACTGCCAAGACCATTAAAAATAGAAATGGCGAGGTAGGATTACTTAAAAACTTAGGAGTCCAAGAATAAACTCCACTACGTCCGGATAAACGCTGATACCAGTAGACACCGTTAAATCCCGGAACCCCAATAAACATTACAAAGAATGAAAATACTCCTGCAGCAATTGACCAGCCAAAGACTTTCTTAGGGATCTTAACATTGGCCAAGAACATCCCCCAAGCAAAGTATAAGACGAGGTAAACACCGTAAATGGAGTAGTTAAAGTACATTGTACCTGCACTAGTAGCAAAGCCTACTAATGTCAATGCACTAAGCAGCAACACATTTTGCTTAGTTGTAATTCGGCGTTGCAACTCATACAGATATGGTTGAGCCAAAATACTGAAAATCAATCCAGCCAGTAAAACTGAAGTACTTGTCAAAACTGGGAAGAACACACCCCACAGCTTCCACATGACAAAACTACCTGGTCGCTTAATGAAGTTAGCCAAATACAGAAGTATCAGCGTTACAACTGCAATAATCCAGAATCTGAATGCTTCAGTTGGACGGATTTTCTTTTTGCTGTATACAGCACCAAAAGCCATCGGTACAAGCACTAATGTTGCACTACCTAGCATTCCTGGAATAAATCTCATTAAGGTACTCAATGGCAATCTACCAAAGGTCTTCCCCCATGAAAACATCTGCACTAGCATTAAAAATGCAGCCAAGATTATACAAACAATTTGACCAACATTCAGTGATTTCTTTTTATTAATCTCACTCATTTTCCTAGTCTATGTCCTTACTAAAATTTTCTGTTATTACTTACTCTTAATTCCCAACTTCTTTTTAATTGAATATAAAATATCAACTTTTTTACCATGACCGGTAAAGAAATCAATAATATCATGCCAGAACTTGAAAATCATAATTAAAGTAATCACCAAAAAGACAATTCCTGCTTCTTGATTGTGCCAAAATTCATAAACACTGAATAAAAGCATAAACACAATTGGTGGAATCGTCAAATTTTGCATAATTGCAGTTAATACCAGAGCAATTAGCAAAGTTGCAAATCCTGCCTTCCAATCATAAAAGACCGCTACCTGAGCGGCAACTGCAACACCTTTACCGCCTTTAAAATGATCCCAAATTGGAAAACAGTGTCCTAAAATCAATCCCAGACCAGTATATGCAATATTGATATGTGCTGGGAAAACAAAATACACAATAAACAGAGCAATCAAACTTTTTAGCAAATCGCCCAAACAAGTTAAAATACCCCATTTTTTACCAAAAACAGCCCCCATGTTAGCTGTTCCTGGATTATGTGAACCATATTCTGTAGGGTTTATTTTCAAAAAGATTTTACCAACAACCATCGCTGTCAGAAAATTACCAAAAATATAGCCAATCAGCGTGGCCCAAACTCGCTCCATTAATTATCCCCTTCTCCGGTGTAATCATAGATATGATAATGCTGAATCTTGCCACTCTTAAAACTAAAGCCATTAGCTTTATTTTGTTCATTCTGGAAGGTCTCGTTATTCTGAACAACTTCCTTTTCTAATTCCAACTCTGTGCGCACTAAATCAGAAATTCGTTGCAATTCACTAGTTGGTTGAATTTGATATGCGGCATCCTCAACCTCAGCATTATAGCCATGAAGATAATCACTTGATGAGTTTTTAGCACAATCACGATAATTCATTGCAATTTGTTGTAAAGCACTAAATGGCAAGTTGGTTCGTACATTGTTTGAAACAGAGGTTAGAATTGAATCTAAATTTGATAGTGAACTAATCGAAACAGCCTTTCTAATTAATGTCGTGATGACTTGTCGCTGTCTCTCCTGCCTACCATAATCTCCTCTAGGATCATCGTAACGCATTCTCGAGTAAGCAAGTGCTCCGGCACCACCCATATGGGTTAATTTGCCTTTCTTAAAGACATAACCGCCATATTCAAAGCTAAGCGTTGGTCGAATATTAATGCCGCCAACATAACGAATCATTTTCATGATCCCACCCATATTAACTACAGCATAATATTTAACAGGCACATTAATTAATTCAGAGACAGTGTCCATTGCCATTCTTGCTCCGCCTATCTCATAGGCAGCATTAATTTTTTCTACCCCAAACTTATCTGTACCAACCATTTGCGCCATCGTATCACGTGGAATAGAAACCAACGTATAGTGCTTCTTAGCAGGGTTAACTACAGCTAAAATCATGGTATCAGTTCGTCCACGCTTTTCTGTTCTATGAAGAGCACCAGTATCGGTTCCCATCAATAAAACAGCAAAACGTTTTTTCCCATTAAATTCACCTGTAGTTTTCACTGCAGTTTGCGGATCATAGGTTTTATCAACAGCGTTCTTTGTTCGGAAATATACAGAAGCAAAATAAGCCGCGGTCGCAACTACTGCTACTAAGACTATTATCCCCGTGACCCACGCCCAAACATGGCGCTTTTTATATTTATGATTTTGCACTCGAGTCTCTGTCGGGTGATTTCTATACTCTTTTCTACTTTTCTTCATAAATCATACCTATATGTAAATTCACATTGAGTGTATTATAACAAAAAAAGCAAATCATCGCTGACTTGCTTCCTACATCTTATTAAAATCGTTACTTATTTTTACTTTAGTGTCAATGTAATCTCAAAATTGCGGCTACTTTCAGCCTCTAATTCAATTTTATCAGTAAAAGCAGTAACTTTACCATCTTCTGCGGCTAACTTAAAATCAGTTGAAGCAATATCTATTCCATGTTCTTCATTAATTAAACTAATTTTGTTAACGCTGCTCTGACTTTGCCAAGTACTTGGCAATACAAAACCTAATGAAAATGGTAATTCCTTATGTGATGAATTCTTTAGATAAAATGATATCTTTAATTGATTGCCCTCCAAAGCATATGTTATCATCACTTCAAAATGATATGGAAAACTTTTATAGCTTTCCGGTGTATCAATTAAAGTCAAACTGACTCGAGTATCACCTTTATCTACGACAGTCCAGGGCAGTTTGCTAGCCCAGTTATTGCCTTGATCAAGCACTGGAAAAGCAATTGCCATACCCTCTTCAGTCCCATTTTCGCCGAGATAATCATAATTATCATTAATAGATACAAGATGGACCATTTTGGCCCCATTCTCATCGACAGAGACTTGTAAGAGAGAATTATCAATTGTTTGCATATTTTTCTCCCCACTTTAATTCCATTGACAAAAATAGCACTTAAAAGGGGTAACTGTCAATTTTTAACACATTGCAGCCGCTTTTATGGCCGCTGTCAGCCCGACTACCATATTCTCTAAACTCATTGAAGGATAACGTCCATTCTTAGTCTGACTTGGCAAATATGGAATATGAATAAAGCCGCCCTTTAAATCAGGATAATCGTGATGAATTAAATATTGAATTTCATAAAAAAGATGATTGCAGACATATGTCCCCGCAGAATTTGAAATTTGTGCAGGGATTCCGGCATGACGAATAGCAGTTACCATCTTTTTAATTGGCAATTGGGTAAAATAGCCATCTAATCCGTCTGCTTGAATTTTACCTTCTTTAGGACCTTTACCAAAATTGTCAGGAGTTGAACCCGATTGAAAATTAATTGCTATTCTTTCGGGCGTAATAGCACCGCGACCACCTGCCTGTCCTACATTAATCACCATCTCAGGATTTTCTTTTTCAATCGCTTTCTTTACGACATCAGCACTTTGATAAAAAATAGTAGGAACTTCTAACTTAATTATTTTGTTACCAGCTATTTCATTAGGTAATCTTTTTACAGCTTCAATTGCAGGATTAATTTTCTCTCCGCCAAAAGGATCAAAACCGGTTACTAATATTTTCATATCGTTCCTCTTTCCTTAGAAAAAAATGGTAAATTTTCTTTATTTATAATATAATATACTTGTTCCAAAAAATTATGAAACTAAATGTTTAAAAAATAGTTTTTGGGGCAAGTTGATAAAATAGAGCATCCCTTTTGGGGTGCTTTTTTTTCCTAAAAAATACAAAATAAAAAGGAGCTTCTTGCAAAGTTCCTTTTTTGTGTGAATAACTATTAATTAAATTAGTCGTCCAACTTTTCCTTGTTAACAACATCCAAGTTTTCGTCGAATGTGTAAACAACTGGTTCACCAGTCTTCATTTCAAGGTTCATGATGTCGTCATCAGAAATGTTTTCGATGTACTTAGTTAAAGCACGAAGTGAGTTACCGTGAGCTGCGATAATTACGTTCTTGCCGTCAAGTAAGTCTGGAGCAATGTGATCTTCCCAGAATGGCATTACACGGTCAAGACATACGTGTAAGTTTTCTGCCTTAGGAACGATGTGTGGGTCCAAGTTTGCGTAACGACGGTCATGTGCTTGACTGAATTCATTGTCATCATCAATAGCTGGTGGCAAAACATCGTATGAACGACGCCAAATGTGAACTTGTTCATCGCCGTACTTTTCAGCAGTCTTCTTCTTGTTCAAACCTTGAAGAGCACCGTAGTGACGTTCGTTAAGTCTCCAAGTCTTCATTTCTGGAATCCAGAGTTGGCCACTTTCTTCCAATGCGAAGTGCAAAGTCTTGATGGCACGAGTTAATAATGAAGTGTAAGCTTGATCAAATTCAAGACCGTGTTCCTTGATTAAACGACCAGCCTTCTTAGCTTCTTCAACACCTTTTTCTGAAAGGTTAACATCAACCCAACCAGTAAATTGGTTTGAAAGGTTCCATTCACTTTGTCCGTGACGGATTAAAACTAATTTTGACATGAAATATCTCCTTTTAAAATTCAATGTTTCATCCATATTTTACACATTTCACAGTTTTTTTCATAGAGAAATGAGTAAAAAACATCTTTTTTTGATGTTCACTTTCTATTATCTTCTTTTTTGTGTTACTTTTAAGTAAAATATTCAAAAAGAAGTGTAAAAAATGAAATTTATGAATAAAAAACTAATTTTAGGCTTAGTTGCCTTATTAGCATTATGTTTATCCGCTTGCTCGCAAAAAAGCGCTAAATCTGGCGACAACTTGCCGAGCGCCAAAACTATTTTAACTAAAGCACAAAAAGCAAATTATAATTCGATGCATGCCACTTGGGACGAAAAAAGCAATGGCAAAACTTTACAAAAGGCTGCGGTTGAATATACAACTAAACCTACGATCATTTATGCCAATGTTTCCGCAACTTCTAATTACTATAAAATGTGGGTTGAAGGGAAAAATAGCTACATTCAAATGAAAGGCACCAACAGCAGTCACTGGTTTAAGACCACTACTAAGGCTGGCACCTATTCATCATTCATCCAAAGCTTAAATGGCAACTTGTTAACTCCATTTATTCCTTTGCACAAACAATTTAAAGTCAAAAAGAATGACAACAATTATGCCCTTATTTATAAAGGAAACAACAAAAGAGTTTGGAATGCGATCGTCTCTGATGCGGCAGTTACAACTTTAATCGGAATTGATATTGATGATGTAAAGCCAATCAATACTGAAATTCAGGTCGACGTTGATAAAAATTACAATGTCAATGATGTAAAAATTGTTTCTAGCTACAAAGATGATGGGCAAAAGAAGACCTTGACTATGAATGTAGATCAAATTGATCAAATTAAGAAATTGTCCGTTCCTAGTGCAGTTAAAAAGAATTCCGTAGATTTAGGAAAATTAGATAAAAAATAATTAATATAAAAAAGCTCTAATCTAAGCATAGATTTGGGCTTTTTCGTTATAATAGAAATAGTTATTTAGGAGATTTTTTATTATGAAATTAAAAAAAGCAATTATCGGTATATCATTAGCCGCCGTCTTTTTACTCAGTGGCTGTAGCCCCAAAGAAAAGAAAGCTGATCCTGTTTTAAACAAAAGTCAGGTAGTTCAAAAAATGAAAAAGGGCTTCAAGAGTGGTCAAGTTATTCAATCAGTTATTCTTGGCACTGACACTTCTAACCAAGCAGCTATTGCCAACACCACATTTGGCGGTGACTCAACGGTTTACCATATAACCAATCAAACTTATAGCAAGGGCAAGACCCGCTCTAGCGAAGAATGGGTTAACATGAACAACATTTATATCAATGGTCGTGACACTTGGTATAAAGCTGATCTAGAGAAATTAACCGGACACTCATACGCCGATTTAACTGATGCAATTATGAATAATCACTTGATCACTAATCCTAGTGCTGAGTTGATTAAAGCTTACAAGTTAAAGCGCAATAAAAACACCTACACTTTAACTGCTAAAACAAGTGATAAAGCTTTGATGAAAAAAGCAGCTACTCCTATCTTTGATACTACTCCACAAAGCACAGGTCAAGCTAAAGTGTTTAAGCAAATTCAAAAATTAGGCAAATACAAATCAATGACGGTTAAGGCGGTAGTGAAAAACAATAAATTAGCTACCTTTAACGTCTTCGTTAACATGAAGCTTGGCAAAATGATGACAGTCAAGGTCGGTCAAAGCTATGGCAACTTTGGTAGTCACGACTTCTTAAAGGTTCCAACTAACGCTACGAACGCTAAGAATTTGCCAACTACTGACAATAATAAGAAAAAGAAATAGGTATTCACGATGAAATTAGGAATTATCGGCAGCGGCATGATTGTTCAAGACTTTTTAACTACTGCTGATCAAATTGATAACTTAGAATTAACCGCAATTTCTTCAACCAAGCGTAGCGCAGGCATCGCGCAAGAATTAGCACAAAAATACAATATTTCTCAAACCTATACTGACAATGAAAAATTAACGTCAGACAGCAACGTTGATACGGTCTATATCGGCGTGCCTAATTTCTTGCACTACTCGCTAGCTAAGCTTGCACTTGAACATGGCAAAAATGTCATCTGCGAAAAGCCATTTGTATTAAGTACAGCTGAAGCCGAAGAATTAAAGCGATTGGCCGATGAAAAAGATTTAATTATCGTTGAAGCTATCACTAATATCTACTTAGAAAACTACAAAAAGATCAAAAAAGAATTAGATAATATTGCTCCAATTCATATCGTTTCTTTAAATTATACGCAATACTCTAGCCGTTATGACGCCTTCCTTGAAGGTAAGATTGCTCCCGTTTTTGATCCGAAAAAAGATGGCGGCGCCTTGATGGACTTGAATATTTACAATATCCACCTTGCCGCTGGACTGCTCGGGTTGCCTGATAAGGTAAAATACTACGCCAACATGCAAAAAGGCATTGATACATCGGGTATCCTGCATCTTTCTTATCCTGATAAACAAGTAACTTTGATCGGTTCAAAGGACAGTTATGTAACGCCACGTTCGTTCATTGAAGGCGAAAAAGGCAGCATTTATTTTGACGGTTCAACCGGTACACTTGATAATTTCACTGTTGAAATGCGCGGGCAAAAGCCGAAGCGTTACAACTTTAATAAATATCCACATCGCATGGCAAGTGAGTTCACTGCATTTGCCGAGATGATCGATCAACATGATGTTCGAAGAGCTGATGAAGCGTTTGTCAATACTTTGGAAACAATGAAGATTTTAACTGCAGCTAAAAATTCAGTTGAATAATGTGAAAGCCACCTTTAAACAAGGTGGTTTCTTTATGTCTTATTTTATAAACCATCGACTATACAACTGCCAATGACTCCGATCGCGTCTACTAATGTTGCCTACTTATCAAGCAGATTATTTAGCTCGCGAAGAACTAAATGAAGTTCATGTAGCAGGTTGATTAGGCCAGCCCCTAGAATGTGCATGAATGACATGCATTTTTACTTTAACATGTTCTTATGTATATAAGAAGATTATCGCGTCCAATGATTACTAAAAAAGTGTCCGAGATTTTTCTCAGACACTTCTTTTCTACTATTCCTTACTCAACAAATCACGGACACGATCTGCCACCTTAAATTCACCAGAGAAGACCAAAATATCTCCCGGCTCAATCACAGTCGCACCACGTGGAATTAACCATTCATCCCCACGCTTAATTCTACTTACCGTAATCTGATCAATAAACTCCAAATCCATCAGTTGACGACCCGTATAATGCGTATTCTTCACTTTGACAGAATACAAAATGTTCTTCGTGTCAGTCATAATTCTGTAAACAGTTGGTGACTCGATCATTGCCCTCATCAATGCAGCATGCACATTGGTAGAGTTAAAGACTTCGATTCCCTTCTCATTAAACTCGGTCAAAGTCTTGCTATCAACTTCGCTAAGTCGGGCAATCACACGATTTATGCCCTTCTCTTTTGCCATCCGGGCAATCTTAATATTATCTTCGTCCGCGCGATTAGCCGCTACCACGATATCACCATCAAATACGCCATCTTTTTCAAGCGTTTCTTCGTCTAGATTTGGCAAAAAGGTTAAATTCTCTACTCGACTATCGTAAGTTTTATATTGATTCTTTTTGTCAGTGAACATCTTGACTGAATACCAATTAGCATGCAAATCATGAGCAACAGGCACAGTAACGGCATTCGCGCCAACAATTGCCACCTTTTCCTTAATCTTGTCTTCTGGTAACAAAACAAAGTTAGAGTTAAAGACAATTGGACTCAAAATGCAGACAATTACCGCAGCCAAAATGAAGGCATCAGACTGCGTTGATGTGATTGCGTGCAATTTCCGTGCAACTTGTAAAGTTGGCAAAACAATCGTAATAGTTGTTGCCGTCAAGAACCCACCAGCAAAAGCATTTTTCTTCTGAAAATAGCGCACATAAGTTAAAAGAACTGGTACTTTTGCAATAAATAAGAAAATAACTAACACTGGCAATAACATCAATGAAGACGGATGTGCAAAAAGTGAACGCAAGTTAAGTACCACACCAGTCATAATGAAGAAAATTGGGATAAAGAAGCCATAACCAATTGAAGTCAACTTATCTTTAGTAGCTTCACTTGGCTCAAGCAACTTCATTACCATTCCGGCTAAAAAGGCACCTAAAATGTTTTCAGCACCAACTCTTTCTGCCACAGTTACTAATGCAAAAATCAGGAAAAATGCTAGTCGGATATCTAGCTGAGTTGTTGACTTAGTAATCTTAGCAAACCACAAATATGGCTGCTTAAATCGACGCAACAAGAAAATTGCAGCAACAAATAATAAGATAATCAACCACAATTGTTCCGCATTACCACCATTGATAGATGCATAAATTGTTAACAAAAGCAGTGGAATAACTTCGCCGAGTACGGCTGTTAACAAAATCGTCTGTCCGATTGGTCGACCTAAAATATCCTTTTCCTTCAAAGTAGCGATAACCACGCCAAGGGCCACAGTCATCAAGATAATTGCGGCCAACATGACTTCACTGAATAATCCGGTAAGTCGTAAGACATAGGCTAAAACAAAGGCCATGATCACGATCCCAATAAAGGCAGTAATCGCCGTCTTCAGCGGATCGACCGTCTTCCCTGCTTGCGACTTCCCTTTAGGATTATTTTTTCTTTGCAATAAATCAAAATCAATTTCCATCCCTGATAAAAACATCAACAAGATCACACCTAGATTAGATAACAAGGTTAGATCATGCGTGGATGTAATCAAGTTAAAACCGCTGGATCCCATGATAATGCCGACGATAATCTCGGCAACCGCGGTTGGTACGTTACTAATCTGAAAGCGTGCCATAAATATTGGAATGACTAGCGCTAACAAAACTACTAAAAATAGTGATAGTTGTGCCATAAACTCCCTCTCTTTCAACACGAGTTAATTATTTCATTTTCAAAATTAAAACGCTAGATGATATTCTAACAAATAATCATCTAGCGTTAAATCAACTACACTTCTATTCAATATCTTTAGCTAAGATATATTGTGTAGCGTTAAGTGCATAATACTTTTGACCTTTAATTGTGATCTTGCTGCCGTAAGTTAATACGCGGCTGCCTTCCTTGACTTTGTTCTGCTTTTCAACGCGACCACTTCTAGTGTGCAAGTAGGTCTCGTTCTTTACTGTGCGGACAGTGGCATCAATGTTAGAAGCAACAACATATTGATCCTCGCCAATCTTGTAGTACTTCTTATTATTGATCATCTTGTAACCCATCACAACGACAGGACTGCCAGTCTTCTTCAAGATCTTGGTTCTCTTGCCCTTTTCGGTGTAAACATAAGCATCGTGACCAAGAGTTACCGCACCTTGAACTGCAGGTACTTCTTCCTTCGTCTTGTTTGGATCCTTAGTATGGGTATTTTCATTCTTCTTTTGCAAGTTGTAGTAATACTTGATTAAAGAATAGAACTGATCCATGTCGTAGCCCCACTTAGCAAAGTAGCCATCTGGGTCAACGTGATCGGTACCACCTAAGAATGTGCTGACAGCATGGTGAGACCAGATCGTCCCTTCACCATCATCACAGGCATTGTCTGGCTTAAGATCATAACGGTGAAGCAGTTTTGCGATATAAATAGCATCATTATTCACTGACTTAGCAAATGCATCCCTAGTATTTTCTTCACAAAGCTCAATCTGGATAAAACGGTTGTTAGCCTTAGGACCTGCACCCCAGGTACCCATATCTGGTGATCTCATCTGAATAACTTGCTTGCTATCAACAAAAGCATGAACGTAAGCATTAATATTCATCCACTCACGGTTAAAGTAAATTGCTTCATCGTGGGCAGTCGCGCCAGGATCGTCAGTTTCGTGAACTACGATTCCTTCTGGCTTGCCATTTTCATATTCGACACCAGGGAACTTATTATACTTAATACCTTCGAGCTTCAGCATCTTGTATAAATAAGTCACACCGCTATATTTATATTTTTTGGCGAGCGAGTTGATTGATTCAGCATGAACTGTTTGACTTTGAATATTAATCGCCGTAATCAGCCCCAATACCGCAATTAAAGTTGCTAAAACTTTCTTTAATTTCAAATCAGGCCCCCGTTCTTATTACATGAAGTTTGATTTCTTAATGTATTGACGGATACCGATTCTGTAATACTTTTTGCCATTGATCTTAACAGCACTTCCGTATGTAGCAACTTGTTCATTCTTCTTACGCTTTAAAGTGTTGTCGCGGTTGCCATATTGGTTATAAACATAGGCATTATGCTTCAAGAATCTAAGAGTACCATCAATGTTACCGGCTGCAATGTATTCATTTTCGCCTACACGGTAGTAAGTCTTCTTCTTAATAGTCTTAGTACCGTAAGTAGCGATTAACTTGGTGCCTTCTTCATCGTTGACCTTGTACATCTTGCCCTTGATCTTCTTGCCTTTGGCATCGTAGACATAGGCATTGTGCATCAAGTTCTTTTCAACCTTGGTTGCACCCTTTGGAGCCTGAGTACTTGGTTCGCTAGTAGTTGTCTTACCCTTGGTTAAAGAAGTACCGTTGATCCAGCCTTTACCTTCAATGTACATTCTAGTTGAACCATCATTGTAGGTAATGGTCTTAGTTACAGTAACCTTTTCGCCGCTCTTAACAGAACCAACAGCCTTAGCTACTGAATGGTTAGTTGGCCAGTTATAAACTGAACCTGACTTATCAACAGTGTAGTGCTTGGTAGCCTTAGAAATCACTGGGTCATATTGGTTCAAATTATGACTAGTGATTCTAGAATTAAGTGCAATATCATACTTGCTGTCGGTAGCATAAGTACCAGTTAAAGCCTTGGTTGCTTCGGCATAAGTGTTAGCATTCTCAAGCCAAGCGCCCTTGTAGCGAAGTGGTTGCCAAGTAACACCATTACGCAACTTGCTACCATTATCTTCAAATGATTCTTCAAAAGAATTATATTTTCTAAACTTGGCATTAATGTAGTAGCTCTTACCATTCTTGCCCTCTTCACGAGTCTTGGCAGAATAAGTAGCGCCACCCCAACTATCGTCAGCCTTCATACCAAAAAGATTGTTGGCATTAACTGCAAGACCTGATTGTCCCCAACCAGATTCTACGATAGCTTGTGCAATCATTACTGATGGATAAGTACCATATTTCTTAGCAGCTTTGACAGCTTGCTTAGCGGCCTTATTTAAAAATGCTGTTTGCGCATCAGTAGCAGCAGAAACCTTTTGGCTACGAAAATCATTAATTGCAGAAATATTAGATGCTGGGGCAATTGTGGAAGTCAACACAACTGCGGCAGCTATGCTGGTCAAAAGTCTCTTCTTCATGAAATTTCCTCCTTGTATAACACCCTTCATTGTATCTAGCAAATAAGCAAGAAACAAGCCATTCATACCATTTGTACGGAAAAAGTAATATTTCTATTACACTGTTTTTATTGTGTTTGGTGGGAGCTGTACAATCTTAAGAAAGTGTATGGTGATATTTAATTCATTAGGTACTTTTAACAGATTTCATTATAATATTTGTAGGTACGAGATTTAATATGAAGGAGACTATTATGAGTAGAGATGCATACTTTTTTGATAAAGTCGAAGACTTGGTATCATATCTTGAAGCAAAACTTACTAACCCTACTCCATTGAAAATTCAAAAATCATTGTATTTCTTATGGGCCTTCTATGCTGCAACATACGGAAGCATTGATTATTCTAATGAAAATAGTGAATTTTCAGAAACTATCAAATACCCAAAAAGATTATTTAAGGCGAACTTTGAAGCTTGGCAATACGGCCCCGTCCTAAACAAAGTTTATGGAGAAGATAAAAATAACTCAATCACGCCAAGTTTAGAGAAAAAGCGTTACTCTAATTCGATGGAAAAAGATGTTTGGTCATTTATTGATGATATGATTGCACAAATTGATCCTATTAATGATTTTGGATTAGTAGCTAGATCACACCAAGATAGTGCTTGGAAAAAGGCTTATAAGGCCGGTCAATCACATTGTCCCATGAATGAAGAAGAGATTATTGAAGATTACAAGGAATATGCCGCAACCACAAATGCCTAAATTTCGTCCCAAATTAGTAACCAACCATAATAACCCCAGCCTAACGACTGGAGTTAAATTATTTAATCAGCATACTGCTGGTCAGCTGAATGCTCAATGCTGATGTAAAAATTCTATTTTTTGACCAATTTTTAAATTCATTTAAAGACGAAAAGAATGAATTCTCCAACTTTGTTGACCGTCTAGGGAGTCAACTACCCTAGACTGAAGTCTAGGGCTTAGTGGCTCGTTAGCTTGCGCTAACCAGAACACCAACTTGCTTAGATACGGACTTGACTTACCAGCAGTAATCTTTTGACTATTGCCGATAGAGGTCGTCTA
>NZ_JAEHNT010000004.1:0-47902 GCF_016742815.1 Lactobacillus sp. A27 | reverse complement strand
AGGCTTATGCCTCTTTTTTTCTACCAAAAAATCCCATTGATAGAATATCATAGAAATCTATCAACAGGATTTATCATAGAGCCTTTTAATTTTGTGGTAGAATATGTCAGGATTAAATGGCAGAGGGGGATTTTTTAGATTGAAGTCAAAAAAGATAATGTTAGCCATTTCATTTTTATCTTCATTTATTTTTTTAGGTAATAGCGCAACAGTTAATGCCAAGACATATTCTAATAGTCAATTACGTAAATATGCTGTTAAAACAATGAATAAGCATCATTTACGCGGCACGATTGAAATTGTTAAGGATGGACATCGTCAAACTGCTAATGTTGGTTATGGCTACTACAGACGTAAAATTAAAAATGGTAATAAGAAATTATTATATCCTGTTGGCTCATTGCAAAAATTTGTAACAGCGGCAATTATTACGCAGTTAATTTATCAAAAAAAGTTTTCACAAAATACTAAAATCTCACGGTGGTATCCAAGATTAAATCAGGCTAAGCATATTACAGTAGGTCAATTAATGACCCATACTTCAGGAATTAATGTGATTGGTACCGAGTCTAGTCATGGTATTAATTTCTCTGAAAAGGGCGCAATTAATTGGACTGTTGCTAAGGCCAATGCTGCATCTCACACCAAGCGGGGAGCTTTTAATTATAATAATGCCAATTATGTTTTGCTTGCAGGTATCATTCGCAAGGTAACAGGCAAATCTTATGCAGCAAACGTAAAAAGCAGAATTATTAAACCACTTCATTTAAAACATACATATATTTATCAAAATATTCCTCGTTCAAAGACAGATGCTATTTCATATCTTTATCGTCATGGTAAAAACTATCAAAGCGCTTCTTATGCTAATAGATATGTAGTGTCTCAACTTACAGGTGCGGGAAACTTATTCTCTACCGCTGGTGATTATTATAAGATTCAACGAGGATTGCATAATGGCAAAGTTTTAACTGAGAAGAAATTCAATTATTTAAGTCATTTAAAATCCAAAGTTAATACATACTCTGGCGGTTTTTATTTAAAAGATGGTGGTAAACTGAAATTAGCTTATGGTAATTTTGGAGATACTCATTTTACTAATTGGATGCAACTTACTACAGACAATAAAAATGGAATTGTGATGTTTTTAAATCAGTCATATGGTAGTAAAAATCAAATTAAAAGCGTAGGTTATAGCATTTTAAAACATATTAAATCTAACACTTTTATTAAAAGATAGAGGCTAAAGATGAAAACAGGAGATCAATTTACTGATTGGGCAATTGAATTACAGAGCATTGCTCAAAATGGTTTGAAATATGGTCATGATGTCTTTGATCGTGAACGATATGAACAGATTCGCCAAATTGCGGCTGAAATGATGACTGTTAAAACAGAGATACCAATTGAAAAGGTGAAAACTTTATTTTGCGGTGATGAAGGTTATCAGACTCCAAAAATAGAGACAAGAGCTGCAATTTTTAAAGATGATCAGATTTTATTAGTTCATGAGAAACTATCTGACGATTGGTCACTTCCGGGTGGTTGGTGTGAAGCCAATCTTTCTACAGAAGAAAACTGTATTAAGGAAGCAAAAGAAGAATCAGGTAGAGATGTCAAACCAATTAAATTGATCGCTTTACAAGATCGAAATAAACATAATAAGCCAATTCGAGCTACTGGAATTATAAAAGCTTTTTATTTGTGCAAGGTAATAGGTGGCGAATTCGAAAAGAATATTGAAACTACAGATTGTCGTTACTTTTCATTAAATAATCTGCCTAAGTTATCACTTGGTCGAAATACGCCTGAACAAATAAAGATGTGTTATGAGGCATCCAAAGATCCCAATTGGCAAACTGTTTTTGATTAACGAAAAAGCAAGATGGAAAAATCCATCTTGCCTTTTTCATCTGTGATTTTTTGGCATCTTGGGCCGCTGATCAAATAATTCTCCAATAAGTTTGAAGAAACCGTAGATAATTAATAAAATTCCCATTATCAGGATAGATTTGCGATCGAATGCTCGTGGATTAATGATGACGATAATTCCTAAGGCAAAGGCGATAACTGCTTCCGTAGCCACGACTGTGATCCGGAATACGCCTGATATTCTATGAAGAATTAGTTGCCGCAGTCTGACATAAGAATAAATAATTAAAAATATTCCCAAGAAATAGTGAGCTAAGAAGATTAACAAACGATTATTAGAAATTAAAGCCGTTGATAGAGCAAAAACAACTAAGTATGAAATAATAAAGAACTGTTTCTGCTTCTCTTTTAAACTAGAATTTGCCGTATCTAAAATTTGATGGACACTAAAGCCAATTCCAGCAAATGCTACTAGAACACCAAAAGCACGTAATGCATATTGAGGCATGGTTAAACTGATGATACCCAGCACTACCAGGATCCAACCAACGATTGTATCAGTCGAAAACAGTACTTTAGTTAGATGGCGACTTTTGATTGTTTGCCAAATTGATGAAAACAAGGAGCCAAAAACGAAGCGAGTTCTACGAGAAGAATTTGTGAATGACAGCAGAATAGCCCCAAAACCACCGAAACCATTTTTATCTAATTCGTTGATCTTGGTAGCGCCACTTGCGCCTAGTGCAGCAAATAAATCATTGGTTAGAGATTCGCGTTCTTCAAGCGTTGCGTTTCCAATCCATTGGTTGATTAGTTGATTGTAAACTTTTGATTGCGGATTTCTATGCCTTTTAGTATCAAAGCTCGAACCAATGATTTGCCAACTGAAAGTATCATGTTGACTCAAATTATTGCGCGTACTATTCACAATAGTTGGATGGATTCCTTCAGGTTCAAATAAGCGGCCGATAACGCTAAACTCTGGCACAAATCTTCTTAACGTGTTTTGTAGATATTTTAATGGAAGCTGTGCACCTACTTCTTCAGCGATACCAGGAGAATCAAAAGTGTAGATCCGCTTAATTCGTTTACGAAGTTTGGGCTCAATATTAATTGCAGCATATTCGGCTAAATTGCCACCTTTTGAGTGACCACAAAGATAATAATCTTGATTGTCCGCTTTTAAAATACGTTCGAGTAATTTAACTGCTTGCTTTTGTGCAACAGTAATTCTGAAACTAATTTCAAAGTCTTCTTTCCAACCGATAAGTGAATCATCTGTACCACGAAAGGCGACGAAATTAGTTCCATCAGTTAATTCGATTTTAATGGCACTAAATTGAGTATGTTTAGTTAACGTGCTAGTAAAATAAGATAATTGCGCCTTTTTAAAACGCTCGGCTCGTGCCATTAATTTAAATAGTTCTTGATATTGCAAATTATCATTACGTGGGTGATCATCTGCAAAATAGAGCTTAGCTGCTTCATCTACAGTAATTGTTTTAGCATCGCCACTAACAATATCATGCAATTCAAGATAAGAAAAAATAGATAAAACAAGTGCATCAATATCATTGAAAGGCGATGTACTAAAGTCAATGTCTCCACGCCATTTTAAATATGTAAGAATATTATTATCTGGATACATGTTTTACCTCTTCAAATGAAAAAACTATAATCCCCTCTACAATTTTAACGTAACTATTGAGAGATAGTGTAATAAAAAACTTTTTTAGCTATTTAACGACATTTGTTATTTTATACTATAACAAAAACAGGTAGAAGGGGATTCAACTACCTGTAATGATGGATTATAATAAGGACTTATAGAAATTATAACCCGCACATAAGTATATCAGTTATTGATAGTTAATGGTATACTTATATCTTTACATTTTTTGAAAAAATTACTCTTGTATGTATTGTACAATATGTATGAGGGCGTTTTTTTATTTTAAAAGGGGAATTTTTATGTTAAAAGATGGAATATATGATGCTGAAGCAAGAGGCATGGCAGGCTTTGTTAAAGTGAAGTTAACTGTTAAGGATCAAAAAATCGTGGCAGCTGATTTAGATTTATCTACTGAAACGCCACAATATGGTCAAAAAGCAGAAAAGCAGCTTGAAAATGAAATTCTGACTAAGCAATCTGCAGATATCGATGCGGTAAGTGGTGCAACTTTTACTTCAAATGGAGTTAAAGAAGCAGTTACGGATGCTCTAAAGCAAGCAAAAAAGTAGAGGAAGATTAATGCACGTTACAACATACTTTGTTATTGGAGCAATTATCATCTTGATTATTGCCCTTTTTCGTTCGGAGCATAAATTTGAATTTTTGAAGGCGGCAATTTTATTTCTTGCTCAAATTTTCTTTAGTACAGTTAACTTTTTGCTCTTTTTTGTAATTGCATATTTCATGATGCAGGATAAGGATCATGTGAATTTAGGGAATCTCTTCTTGTTGCTGGCGGCATTTGTGGTACTTTCCGGGATGTTTATCTATTGGGGAATGCGAGTGGCCGCTCATGTTTTCAAGTTTTCGACGACGACTTTGACTTTGGTTGAATATTATATTCAATGGTCGCTGATTTATGTGACAGTTTATCAGGCAATTTTCAGCAATATTAAGCATATCAGTACGATTACTCACTTCATTAGAGTAGGTAATTTCCTAGATCCGAATTTGCTAGTGGTTGTCGTTTTACCTTCATTTATTTCGGCGTGGATTGCCGTGATTTTATATAAAAAGTTTATTAAGGCAATTTAATTAAAAAGCATCCCAATTCCGGGATGCTTTTATTGTTCATGGTAATGTTATTACTTAGTTCTCTCAAGAATTTCATCCATCTTTTGGAAGAATAATTCCTTGTTTGCTTTAGTAACGATGTCAACTTCACGACCGTTAGGATCACGTCTAAAGCTACCAGCACTCATTCCATCAGTAATAACTGTAGCCTTAGCTTTTTCAGTTTTAACAACTTCTGGATACAATGCACTAACTGTAGTAAGTACATCCCAAAGGTAAAGTTCAGCAGAAGGGATTGAGATAATTAGGCTGTAGCCTTGGCCAACTAAATCCATAGCTGGATATTTGCGCAAACTTGCCCAGTGTTGCCGCAATTCATCATTTAATGGGATCTCTTCAGTACTTTCAAGGCCCACCATTTGAATTGAAATATTGGAATCAAAAACGCGTTTAACAGCGTATGGATCCCAGAATGAATTCCATTCCTGACTGCCATCTGCGTTAACCATGGCTACGTTACCATGATCATCAAGAGAGCCGCCCATCCAGTAAAGTTTTTTGATATGTTTTTCAATATCTAGGTCAACATCAAGAGCACGTGCTAAGTCAGTTAAAGGACCGGTCATAATTAATGTGACTGGTTCTTTTGCATGCTTAAGTTTTTCAACCATATCAAGGTGAGCAGGTAATTCAGCTTGTGGAGTATCGATCGAACCCTTTTCGTTTAAGATAGGTAAATAATTAAAGGAATA
Organism: Lactobacillus sp. A27; assembly: GCF_016742815.1. Taxonomy (NCBI): domain Bacteria; kingdom Bacillati; phylum Bacillota; class Bacilli; order Lactobacillales; family Lactobacillaceae; genus Lactobacillus; species Lactobacillus sp. A27. The sequence continues at coordinate 42,532 of NZ_JAEHNT010000004.1, read as the reverse complement.
TGTAGCCATGCGCCAGTCGTGTGGGAATTGGTTGACAGCTCTTGAATTTGAACGGGCAACTGCTAATTTATCTCCGCGCAGATTAAAAAGATCAGTCATCTTACGGCATGCTGCAACAGAGGGATCGATAAAACCGTCGGCATCGATTGCACCGACACCTAACAATTTGATATCAGGAGCTTGCAAAAGAAGCAGGTAAGATACTAAATCGTCAATGTTACCATCATGATTAAAATATATTTGTTTCATTTTTTGAACCTTTCTAACTAATTACATTCATTTTAGCATGTCTAATTAACAAGAAGTATTTTAATTTAAGATATTTGTAAAACCGCTTACATTAATCTTATAATAAGAGTATTGATATACACAGAAAGGCAATAACTATGAAACAAATTAAAATGGGACCATCTACGCTTTCCATTCCGGCTATGGCTTTAGGCATTATGCGGATGGATCAAAAAAGCGTAACAGAAGCGGCGGATGCAATTAGTGCAGCTTATGAAGAAGGAATTAACTTTATCGATTCAGCCGATATATATGGCGGTGGAAAGTCAGAAACAGTTTTTGGGCAGGCACTAAAAGAAACAAAGATTGGCCGAGATAAGCTCTTCGTCCAATCTAAAACAGGGATTGTACCAGGCAAGCGATATGATTTTTCTGAAAAATATATTTTGACTGCTGTAGATGGCATCCTAGACAGAATGCAGGTTGACTACTTAGATAGCTTGGTTCTGCACCGGCCCGATATTTTGATGGATCCAGAGGAGGTAGCGGAGGCTTTTGATACATTGCAGGCACAAGGGAAGGTGCGCTTCTTTGGTGTTTCTAACTTTAATGCTAGTGAAATTGAATTGCTTAAAACAGCAGTGACTCAGCCAATTATGTTTGACCAATTGCAGTTTGGCTTGATGCATACGGGGATGCTTGATAGTATTGTTCATACCAACATGACCGATGAAAAGTCAGTAGATCATGATGGCCAAACGTGGAATTACTTATTGCGGCACAAAATAACATTGCAGTGCTGGTCACCATTCCAATATGGTATGTTTGAAGGAACCTTTATCAATAATTCGAAGTTTCCGCAATTAAATGAAAAATTAGAAAAGTTAGCCGAACATTATCAAGTAGGTAAAAATGCAATTGCAGCCAGTTGGATTTTGCGTTGTCCTGGACAGATTCAAATCTTGGTTGGTTCAATGAATCCTCAGCATATTGCGGATTCAGCGGCTGGTAGCGACATTCAATTAACTAAGCAAGAATGGTACGATTTGTATTTAGCAGCCGGTAATGATTTGCCATAATAAGTTAAAAAGGCCAAATGAAAAGAGTTAGATGAATTTCACCTAACTCTTTTTTTAGTAATTAAGATAATTATTTTAATCTAAATCTTTACCGTTTGATTTGATGACCTTCTTGTACCAGAAGAATGAATCCTTACGTGAACGAGCCAAAGTACCTTCACCGGCATCATTCTTGTCAACGTAGATAAAGCCGTAACGCTTGTCCATTTGACCAGTACCAGCAGAAACCAAGTCGATGCAGCCCCATGGAAGGTAACCCATTAAGTCAACACCGTCGAGTTCAACAGCCTTTTCCATTTCTGAAATATGGTTTCTCAAGTAGTCGATTCTGTAGTCATCGTGAACCTTGCCGTCTTCAACCTTGTCGTAAGCACCAAGACCATTTTCAACGATGAACAATGGCTTGTGGTAACGATCTTGCAATTGGTTTAAGGCAATTCTCAAACCTTCTGGATCGATTTCCCAGCCCCAGTCACTACGCTTCAAAGTAGGGTTCTTAGCTACAGCTTTAGCTAAATCAGTTAAATCATCAGGCTTAACTTTTTCGCTTGAAACAGTAGTAGTTTGGTAGTAACTAAAGCCAACATAATCAACTGTACCTTCCTTTAAGACAATTCTATCTTCATCAGTGATGTCAGGACGGTAGCCATTTCTTTCGATATAAGCTTCAACAGCATTTGGATATTCGCCAAAAACATGAACGTCTGAGAACCAATCACGGCGTTGCCCCCACTTGTCAGCTAATAATACATCATCACTTGATGGAGTAAGTGGACGAACAGGTGAGTAGTTGATCATACAACCAATTTGGAAGTTAGGGTTGATCTTGTGACCAATCTTAACTGCTAATGCAGAAGTAACTAATTCATAGTGACCAGCTTGATACATTGCAGCTTCTTTATCCCTGTCAGTCATGTCATCTTTGAAAAGAATACCAGAATTAGTAGCCATTAAGAAGTCATTGTTAAATGCTGATTGGTTATCAATTTCATTGAAAGTCATCCAGTACTTAACCTTGTTCTTGTAACGCTTGAAGCAAACTTCTGCGAAATGTACGAAGAAGTCAATTACTTTACGGTTGGTAAAACCACCATAGTTCTTAGCCAAATTGAATGGCATTTCAAAGTGGGAGAGGGTAATTACAGGTTCAATGCCGTATTCATGACAGGTATCAAATAAATCGTCATAAAATTTTAAACCTTCTTCATTAGGTTCTTTTTCATCACCGTTAGGGAAAATTCTAGTCCAGGCAATAGAAGTTCTGAAAGCCTTAAAGCCCATTTCTGCCATTAACTTGATGTCTTCCTTGTAGTGGTGGTAGAAATCAATTGCTGAGTGGTTAGGATAGTTCTTACCTGGAAGAACACCATCAGTAATTTCACGTGGCTTAGTAGCGGAACCGACTGTCATAACATCGGCAACGGAAACTCCTTTGCCGCCTTCTTTCCAAGCACCTTCAAGTTGGTGAGCAGCTACAGCACCACCCCATAAAAAGTTTTTTGGCATTTTTGCTGAATACATTAATTATTCCTCTCTTTCTGTATGTAACTGGAAACGTTTACAATAGTCATTCTGACACAGTGTATTTTTAAAATCAAGTTGAATTTAGTCACCGTTGACTGTTAAGGCGCCTCGATCATAGCGATTGCGCGATTCTGATAATTCAAAGGGACGGCCGTCTTCTAAAAACGCTTTTTGTTGAATACATAAGACGGGATCGTCGATGGCACAGTCAAGATATTTCATATCGTAGGCATCAGATTTTTCTGCGGTAATGATCCGATCGTCCTTGCCAATTTTAAGCCCCAGCTCATTTTGAATATAGGAGTAAACTGATTTGTGCAGAATATCCATTGTAATTCCGGGGATGCGCTTAATCGGCATGACGGTATATTCCAACCTAGCTGGTTTTCCATTTAAGATACGTTGTCTAATAATGTCATAAACCTCATCATTTTTGTCTAGACATAAAGCTTTGCATTCTTCAGCGCTCGGCCGTCGAATATTAAACGAAATTACATTGCTAGTTAATAGAAAGGCGCTATTGACATGTCTGGTGAAGCCGGTATGTTCGTTGACACCAGAGTTAAGAAAAATATCAGGAATCGACTTGCTAGTAATGAAGGTACCGTGTCCCTTGACAGCTTTGATTAATTTTTTGCTTTGCAAAATTTTAAGAGCATGAACAATAGTTACTCGGCTAGTATGATATTTCTTAGCCAAATCAAATTGCTCAGGCAACTGTCTAACATACTTCTTTTCAATAATATCTTTTTCTATATCATTGGCTATTTCTTGATAACGACTCAAGGGTAAGCCTCCTCTCTATTGTAAAGGGAAATGTTTCATTGCTATTTTACCAGTTTTCTTTATAATTGTGTAAGCGGTTGCTAATTTTTATACAAAAATTGTAAGCAATTTCATAAGTAAAGTGGTATGCTTTACATGTAGCTTGTATGTATTTGAAAAGGCATACAAGTGATGCATAATATTTAGTGATGGGAAAACAAAAGTATATATTTTTGTTTACAAAACAATGAAAGCGTTTTATAATAATTGGCGTAGATCAATAAAAGAAATTTAAATATAAAACGTAATGATCAGGAGGATTTTATATTATGGCTGAACAAACTATTATGTTAAATTGTAGTGCAGGTATGAGTACTTCACTTTTGGTAACTAAGATGCAAGAAGCTGCTAAGGAACAAGGCATTGATGCAGAAATCTTTGCTTGCCCAGCTTCAGAAGCTGATGACAAGATTGCACAAAAGGAAATTGACTGTGTTCTTCTTGGGCCTCAAGTAAGTTACATGAAGGGTGACTTCGAAAACAAAGTTAAAGGCAAGGGTAAAGACGGTAAGGACATTCCTTTGGATGTTATCAACATGCAAGACTACGGCATGATGAACGGTAAGAACGTTTTGGCTCAAGCCGAAAAAATGATTAAGGGTTAATTAACTAATTAAAGGAGAGACAGATTTATGGCAGAAGAAAAGCAAACTCCAGAGCAAAAGGAACAAGAAACATTAATGGCTGCTATGGGCCTTATTGCTAATGGTGGTAACGCAAAAAGTTTAGCCTTTGAAGCAATTCGTCTTGCTAAAAAAGGCGATATTGAAGGCGCACGTGAAAAGCTTAAGGAAAGTGACAAGTCACTTCTTGAAGCTCACAATTCACAAACCAATATGCTTACCAAAGAGGCACAAGGTGACCATATGCATGTCACTTTATTAGTGGTACACTCACAAGACCACTTGATGAACGCTATTACCTTTAGGGACTTAGCTGGAGAAATGGTAGATCTTTATGAAAAGCTATATGAGTCTGGCTCTCTTAAGAAATAATATAAGTAATCGCTATAAAAATAGATCTCACGAAAAAGTGGGATCTATTTTTTTACGCAAAAATGCTAAAATGAAAATAATTAAGTTTAGATTGAGAGAAGAAATATGAATCAAAAAGAAGTCGAAAGAGAAAAAGCAGAGGTTGCGAAGACTAAGCACCGTGAAAGTATCAAATACATGTATTTTAGTCGGTATTTGATGATTAGATATATAGTAACTATCTTTTTATTTTGCAATCTGATGTGGTTTATTATTAGTGCATATTATGGTTCACGATTTGGAATTTTTGCTGCGCTAATTGTGGGAGTTTATTCTGCTGTAGCTAGTTTTGAGCAGTTATCTAAGATGCACAATCGTAAGCGTGACATTCCAATTACTAGAATATATTTATACGTCCAGATGGTAGTTAATGCATTGCTGGCAATCGGTTTGTTTACTCCACTTAAAAAGATGATTTTTCCATTTGTAATTAACAATGATATTTTGTATTTCATGGTTGCTTTCCTGTTAATCGGAATTGTTTTAGCGGCTTTATGCGAATTCAGAATTCATCAAATTTTGAACGATAAGGATCGTTATTACCGTGTAATTGAAGTTTTCAAGAAGCATCAACAATAGATTATATGAAGAAACTTATAAATAACTATAAGTTTTTTTATTTTGCCCAAAAGCCCATGATAATGGGAAAAGTAACGACTTTTGATTTCAACGGTATACCGTATGTAAAGAAAAAGCGTTTACATAAGAAATCGCTTTCGATATAATAAAGTTGTTCAGATTTGATGAATGTTTCAGAAATATTGAGGGGGAAAAGAATATGGCTGATTCTAATTCAGCTTCTTTCAAAGATAAGATTGCGGCAAAAGCCGGGAAATTTGCCTCATCACGCTTTGTTAGAGCTATCATGGACGCTGGCTATAGCGTTATTTCATTTTCTATTATCGGAGCAATATTCTTAATTTTAACTGTATTGCCACAAGCATTTCCAATTCCTGGATTTGCTGAATTTTATGCAAATACTTTAGGTCGTTTTACCAACTTATTCCAAGTTGTTTACAATGCTACTATGGGTATTTTGGCATTGATCTTTGCCGGTACTTTTGCATATTCATATACAAATATTTACCGTCAAGAAGAAAAACTTGATTTGGTACCAATGAATGGTTTATTAATGTTCTTAATGGCCTTTTTCATTACTGTGCCAGAACTTGTTTGGAAGAATGGTTCAATTCAATTTGTTACTATTCTTACTAAGGCTAAGATGGTTGCTGGTGGTTATGAGGCTTCAACTGGTGGTATTACTAGAATTGCCTCAGTTGGTATCTTTACCGGTTTGGTAGTTGCTTGGTTAACAGTTCAAATCTACCGTTACACGGTTAAGCATAACTGGAGAATTAAGATGCCTGCATCTGTTCCAGCTGGTGTATCTAACTCATTCAGTGCTTTGATTCCAGGTTTCTGTATTGCTTTAACTGTTGCAGTTATTGAATTGATTTTAGTAACTTTAGGAACTGATATCTTCAAGGTTCTTTACATTCCATTCTCATTCATTAGTAATATCGCTGATACTTGGTGGGGATTCCTCATCATTATCTTCTTGATCCACTTCTTATGGTGGTTTGGTATTCACGGTGCCACAATTATGAGTGCTTTCTATACGCCAATTGTTTTGGCTAACATGGCTGCTAACGTAAATGGTGCTTCACACTTCTTCGCTGGTGACCCAATGAACTCATTCGTAATTATTGGTGGTTCTGGCGCCACTTTAGGTATGGCTATCTGGCTTGCCTTTGGTTCACGTTCAGTCCAATTAAAAGAAATTGGTAAGGTTGAATTAGTCCCAGCTATCTTTAACATTAACGAACCAATTCTTTTCGGTTTACCAATCGTTTATAACATTAACTTATTGATTCCATTTATTTGTGCTCCGCTTGCTTCAGGTATTATTGGTTATGTTGCTGTAACAACTCATTTAGTACCTAAGATCATCGTACAACAACCATGGCCAACTCCAGTTGGTTTGAGTGGTTTCATCGCAACTGCTAGTTGGCAAGGTGCCGTTCTTTCAGTAGTTTGTGCGATCGTTGCATTCTTGATCTGGTTCCCATTCATTAAGCACTACGACAATGTATTGCTTAAGCAAGAACAAGCAGATACTGCTAAGAATTAATAAATTAAAATAAAACTTTGTTAACTTTGAACGATAAAAAACGTTGTCTAATCTGGCAACGTTTTTTGATTAATTAAAAATTCAGTTCATATTAATTTAGTTAACTTTAAGTAGTAATTCATAATTGGCAACAAATTTGAAAAGAGCAGTAGACGAAAAGATGTTGACGAGTATTATTGGGTATTTAAATTGAATAAGAACGGAAGAGTAATATGCATGAAGCAGAAACGTATTATTTACTTAATTAGCATTGATACTCAATTTAACCAATACCAGCATTGATCCATAAAAAAGACCGTAATTCAAACGAACTACGGTCTTTTTCATGCTGAGAGGGTGATTCTAAGCAGCCATATTGGCATAAACGTTGTCACCCATACGTTTTAATTCTTTTCTAGCGCCCATCTTAAGCTGCCAGTTATAGAACAAGGTCTGTAACTTACCATGCTTTTCACGGTCAAAGCTGAGCATATCTTCACTGAAGGTAATCTTTACGCCTTCGGCATTATCTTCAGTTACATACTTAATCTGGAGCTCAAGACGGCTAGTCTTGAAGTGAGCACCATAGACCTTGTTACGCTCATAATCGGTAATTTCAACCTTAGCACCGTCCATTTCGTACTTAGTACCCTTGCTTAAAACAACGGGCATATCATTGCCTCTAGCTTTTTTAATAGCAGGGATTAGTTGTTCTTCTAAATAATCAAAGAAATCTTTAGCTTTAAAGTTGAATTGTCTTGTAATAGTTATCAATTTTTCTCTTCTCTCTATTTCTATATTACTTATATCTTAATTATATTTATTTAAAAAAATAGAGTCTAGCTTTTTCATAAGTTAGGCTCTATTTTAGGATTAAATTAGTCTAAATCTTCACCGTTTGATGAGATGACTTTCTTGTACCAGTAGAATGAATCCTTAGGGTAACGCTTAAGTGATCCATTGCCACGATCATCACGATCGACATAGACGAAGCCATAACGTTTCTTCATTTCACCGGTACCGTTAGATACTAAATCAATTGCCGACCAAGTAGTGTAGCCCATTAAGTCAACGCCATCAATTGTAACGGCATCCCTCATAGATTTGATTTGACTACGCAAGTAATTAATACGGTAATCATCATGGACCTTGCTGTCTTTTTCTAAAGTGTCGGCGGAGCCTAAACCATTTTCAACTACCCAGAGAGGCTTGTGGTAACGGTCCCAGAGATCATTAAGAGCAATTCTTAAAACATCTGGGTCAGTTGCCCAACCCCAGGCATTACTTTCAAGGTAAGGGTTCTTAACGCCACCTGCGCTAACATTACCAGATGCTTTAGCTTCTGCTTCATGAGTAGTTAAAACATTTGAAGTGTAGCAGGAGAAACTTAAGAAGTCAGCAGGGTACTTAGCGATCAATTCGTAATCCTCTGGAGTATCATCCAGCTTAATTCCATCGCGTTCATACTTCTTTAAACGATATTCTGGATAGTGACCACCAGTTTGAACATCACTATAGAAAAGCATATCTTGCTTTACTTCCATAACTTTAATTTGATCCTTAGGATCACAAGTGTATGGGTAGTAAGCAGAGTAGGCTAACATTTGGCCAACGCGATTATTTGGATCGATTTCGTGAGCCAACTTAACTACTTTAGCACTTGCTACAAATTGATTGTGGGCACCTTGAGCCCGATTTTGTTCACTACCATCAATTAGGCCACCGCCCATGTATGGAGCCATATCCATCGCGTTAATTTCGTTAAAAGTAAGCCAGTATCTAACTTTGCCTTTGTAATGATTCATTACAATATTTGAATAATGAACAAAAGCATCGATTAAACGACGATCTTTCCAGCCACCAAAGCGAGTGATTAAAGAGAGAGGAGTTTCGTAGTGAGATAAAGTAACTAATGGTTCAATACCATACTTGGCACATTCATCGAATACCTTGTCGTAAAATGCTAATCCTTCTTCATTAGGCTTTTCATCATCGCCATTTGGTAAAATTCTGGACCAGTTCATTGATAAACGGAAAACATCAAAGCCCATGTCTGCCATATATTTAATATCTTCCTTGTAATGGTGGTAAAAGTCTGTACCTTGGTGACTTGGGTAGTAGTAACCATCAAGCAAAGCAGGAACAGCTTCTTCAGGTAAGCTGAAGTCCTTACCCCAAACTAGAGGTGTGACACCTGTTTCGCCATTAGGCTTTTTCCAAGTTACTTTACGTGGTTCAGTTGCTGAACCATTAGTTAAAACGTCAACGGCATTTAAGCCTTTGCCGCCTTCATCATATCCGCCTTCATATTGGTTAGCAGCAGTAGCGCCGCCCCAAGTAAATTCTTTTGTAAATGACATATATTACCTCTAAAAACGATTATTATCTAATAGTACGTAATCACGTGTATCATAACGATTCTTGCTGACAGAATATTCGATAGGTTGACCATTAGTAAGCCAAATAATCTGTTCCAATTCGAGAATAGGATCATCTTTTTTAGCATTTAAATATTTTTGATCATATTTGTCTGCTTTATTAGCGCGAATCTTACGATAGGCGTGTCCAAATTTTAAATTAAGATTCTTATGAATGTAGTCATAAATTGATTTATGCAAAATGTTTTCATCAAGATCAGGAATTAATTTAACCGGCATGTAAGTATGCTCAAGGATAAGTGGTTTATCATTATAAAGTCTTAACCGCAGAATATTATAAATCGGTTCTGTTTTTTGGATTTCAAGATTCTTTTGCATTTGTTCATCAGGAAATTCTACGAAGAAATGAATAATTTGACTCTTAATGGCATCTTTACCCATTTGATTTCTTAAACCAATGAATGCGTTAGCTGGGGCATCAATTTTTTCCTTAATTGGAATTTCTCCAGTAACGAAGGTGCCAAGTCCGGATTGTTTATAAACCAGACCCTGTCGTTCAAGACCATCAAATGCTTTTTTGACAGTTAAGCGACTGACATTAAATTCTTGAGCAAATGTCTCTTGATCGGGAAGAGGCTCTTGCTTATTGTAGATGCCTTGTTTAATTCTTTTTCTTAATTCATTTGCTACTTCTAGATATTTTGCCTTTGCCATGTTTTTTCATCTGATTTCTATATTAGATTTACATCTTTATTGTATAGCAAAAGTCTATACTTTAGTAAAAAAGAGACATTATTTTACTATTTTTATAGCTTAACAACGTCTCTTTTTATGAATTATTTCAAATCTTTAATACCTTGATCAATTGCATCATCACAGTCAATAGGGAGTCGTAAAACCATTTGACCATCGATTTCAATTCCTTTAGGGATTTGAATAACACCAGGGAAGTGATATCCATGATGAGCTTTGGTTTCATCATCTAAGTATACAGATACTTGGCCATCGGCTTTGACGCCAATTTTATAATGATGACCGTCACGATCAAATTCATTTACAATTTTTTCTTCATTATTCAATTTTAAATGCCTCTTTTATTATTTAGTTTCGTTTGCTTGTTCACGTTTAAGTAAGATATTGTCATACTTCTTAGCAAATGGCCAATAGATCAAAGTAGAAATTACTAGAGTACATGCTTGCCAAATGGCCATCTTCCAACCTCCGATTAGGAATCCGGAAATAACAGCTGGCGTAGTCCAAGGTGCAGCCATACCATTTAATGGTGGAACAATACCAAATCTGATTACGCAGTAAGTAGAGATAGCTACGACAATTGGAGTTAAGAAGAATGGAATTGCAAGGAATGGGTTCATAACGATAGGCATACCGAAGAGGAATGGTTCGTTAATGTTGAAGATACCAGGTACTAATTCCAATTTACCTAATGACTTCATTTGTGCTGATTTAGCAGCAATTAAGATGAAGATAACTAAACCGATAGTAATACCAGAACCAGTTAAGTTAATAAAGTTGTTGTAGAATTCGTTAGTAACAACGTGAGCACCGTTGGCAATAGTTAATTTGCCGGCTCTGTATAATTGAGCGTTGTCAAATGAGTTTGCTTGAAGAAGTGAACCAGCAATGGAACCAACAATCAAACCACCGTGAACACCGAAGAACCAGAAGAATGGTACTAAGAAAGCGATAACAACTGCACCACCAAATGAATCTGATACACCTTGTAATGGTGATTGAATGGTTTTGTATACCCATTGTAAGAAGTCAGTGTGTGCAAAGTTATTAAATGCACCGAAGATAAGCATAGTAACAGTTAAGATTACACCAGCTGGAATCATAGCAGTAAATTGGTTAGATACTGCAGGTGGAACTTGCTTAGGAAGCTTAATAGTCCAACCAGCTTTCATCATTGCTGAGTAAGCCCAACCAACAATCAAACCTACGATAATGGCAGCGATCATACCGTCACCACCAAGCCAAGTGATGTTGATAACACCAGTTACAGGAGCTTCCAAGAATGTTTGTAAAGCATGAGGTAACTTATCAATATTTTCAGCAACTACCTTGCCGCTCATTTGACCGTTATTGATACCGGAAGTTAAAGCGGCTTTTAATGGGCTGTCGATTGCTAAAGTTTGGAGCATTAAGAAGGAAGCACATGCAGTAAGCCCACCAGCTAATGGTTCATAGCCTTCATTTTTGACATAAATATAAGCAATACCAATTGAGCCCCAAAGTGCCATAATGTTAAAAGTTGTGGTGTAAGCTTGATTGAAAATTGCCCCCCAACCAGAAGCATTAATTGCATTAGCCACTGCTGGAATAGGGATGTTGGATAAAATTAAGAAAATAGAACCAACAATAATGAATGGCAAAGTATAAATCATACCATTCTGTAAAGCAACAATAGCTTTAGTATTAACAAATTTCATAATAGGTGGCAGAATTTTGCTGTTCACAAAATTACTGAACCCAGATTGTTTTTGATCAGTCATTATAATTCATCTCCATTATCTTTAAGTACCTTTTGAAACCAATAGAATGATTTCTTAGGCACACGTTTTAAATCTTTTAAATCGTGGTTTGATCTGTTGACGTAAACAGCACCGTAGCGTTTTTCCATATCAGCATGAGAACTTGGAATATCAATCAATCCCCAGCCGAGATAACCAAGCACCTTGGCGCCGTCATCGAAAATAGCATCTTTCATAGCTTTGATATGGTCGCGGTGATAAGTGATACGCTCATCATCTTCGATCATATGCTCGCCGTCCCAAGTTTCCTTGAGGCCGATACCATTTTCAATAGGGAAAATAGGAATGCGGTAGTAGTTATACATTGTAGTAATTGCATTCCTAAATCCTAGTGGGTCAATTGCCCAACCCCAATCGTTGGTCTTAACATATTTGGATTCAACTCCACCTTCGTTAAGGTAACGGTTAGGAGCTTCACCATCAGGAATTTTATCGCTAGATAAAACCCAGGATGAATAGTAAGAAAATGCCAAGAAGTCGGCTTTAGCTTTCTTCATTATTTCTTTGTCTTCATCTGTAATGTCCATTTCAATGCCATGATTTTTGGCATATTGCATTACTTCTGGTGAATAGCCACGGCCGGTGTCAGCATCGTAAATATTAAAGTTTAAAAACTCTTGTACTTGTTTTGCTGCCCAGACATCTTCAGGCTTGCTCGTTGCTGGATAAATTTGTTGGTAAGCAAGCATTCCACCGATTTTTACATCTGAGTAATTCTCGTGGATGTAATTTGCCAATTGAATATGACACATCATCGTGTGATGGAAGATAGTGTACATATCATCCAAACTCTTATCTCCAGATTCGTAACCTGAGATATTAAAAACTTCATCTTGGAAATATAGGTTATGTTCGTTGAAAACAATCCAATATTTCACTCGATCACTAAAATGATCGATTATCTTTTTACCAAAACGGACAAAGGCGTCAACTACATGCCGTGACATAAAGCCATTGTACTTTTTGGCTAAATTAAGCGGCATATCAAAGTGGTAAAGACAGATCATTGGTTGGATGCCGCGCTTAAGCATTGCATTAACTAATCGATCATAGAAGTCGATACCCTTTTGGTTGAAGTCGCCATCTCCATCGGGACAGACACGAGACCATGAAATTTGAATACGGTACATGTTCATGTTCATGTCCTTCAGTAAGTCGAGGTCTTCATCATATCTATGATATTCATCGATTGCTACATGCCAGTCACTGGTATTGTCAGTAGCGGGTCGAACATCATAAACTGAAAGACCTTTACCATCTTCATTCCATGCACCTTCAGTTTGCATACTTGAAACTGAGTTGCCCCAAAAGAATGTGGATGGCAATTTGCGCTTTTCAGTCATCTAGATCCTCTCTTCCCTCTGTAAGTGCTTTCAATTCTTTACATGAATAAGTATAGCATAATGCATATAAAAATAAATAGTTTTTAATTAAAAATCTATACTTTTTATAATTGCAAAATAAAAAGCCCATTACATTGGGCCTTTTAGAAGGGTTAAATAGCAATTAGCGTTTAGCTATTAATGTGTTTGCTCAAAATTTGCTACCGCACCGCGTAAGTTTGCATCACTCTTTAAACTGCAGAGAACGATCTCAGGTTTAATGCTTGATGGATTAATTTGAGTTTGAATATGATCGATTTCACGATTCAGCAATGGAATTAATTCTGGATTATTGGAAATTCCACCACCGATTACAATTTTTTTAGGGTCAAAACTTTGTTGAACGTTGTAAATTGCCAGAGCTAGGGAATGAATTAAAGTTTGACGTTCATCGCTAGCTACTGGATCATCTTCATCTGCTAAGGCAAAGACGGTTTTACCATCAAGTTTTTTGCCAGTTCTTTCATTGTAGCGGTTGGCCATTGCTACTGGGGAAGCGAGGTCACTGACGGATTCTGTATCAAACCCCATGTAGCCAAATTCACCACCAAATAGGTGAGCACCATGCCAAACTTTTTGGTTAATAATAATGGCGCCACCTATACCTGTGCCAATTACGAAGAAGGCCATACTATCGGAGCCTTTACCTGCCCCTTCTGCTAATTCGCCTAAAGCAGCAGAGTTAGCATCGTTTTCCATGGAAACAGGTAATTCAAAGCGTTTTTCTAATTCGTCAACAATTTTAAAGTTGTGAATGTATGGAAGTGCACTAGTACCACCGATAATGCCCGTTTTTTGGTTTACAGCACCGGGTGCAGAGATTGCGACACCTTTAATATCAGTATCTTCTTTTATTTTGTTTACTTCATCAGTTAAAACAGAATAAAAAGTGTCTAAATCTTTGGGAGTATCTACGGCATGTTTATTTTGTAATTTGCCATCTTTCCAAGTTGCTATCTTAATTGTTGTACCACCTATATCAATTGCGGCTAAATTCATGATCAAAAATCTCCTTAGTAAAAATATATACTTTTTAAGATAATCATAAATATTTTTGAAAGCGTTGTCAACAATTCACCTAATGATAAAATAGGAATGTAAGGAAGCTTAGGAGGATTATATATGGTAAATTCAATTTGTGAAAATAGAAGAGCAGTCCGTAAATATTCTAATGAAGCAATTTCTGATGAGAAGATTCAAGAAGTGATTGCCGCTTTTCAAACCACACCTTGTGGCATGCACCAAGCAAATGTGATGAACTTAGTTGTAGTTAAAGACGAAGGCCTACGCAATAAGATAGAAGAGGTAACTAATAATTCTTGTTATAATGCACCAGTTTTATTTTTGATCAATACTAAAAAAGATAGTGAATTTGGTGAACGGGATGCATCAGTTGCTGCAGAGAATATTATGCTTGAAGCAACTGATCTGGATTTAGGCTCAGTTTATATTATGGGCGGTGCAGCAAGACTTAATGATTTTAACGATCTGCAACAAGAATTAGGAATTGATCCCGCTTTTCAAACTACAGTAATCGTGGCTGTAGGAAAAAGTGCAGTGGAACCTGAAAAAGAAGATCGTTCTAAGAGATATCAAGTAACTATTTATTAATAAAAATAAAGGACTGACATTAGTTAGCCCTTATTTTTTGATTAAATTAGCTATTTGTAAGCCTTTTATCATATAATATTCGTAGTTATATGATAAAAATGAGGAAACTATGAATAAGAAAGTTTTAGTAGGAATATCTACACTATTTTTTATGACAACGCTGACGGGCTGTAGTCAAGTGCATTTTGGAAAAGATGCAGTTACAATCGGCAGTGAGAAAAAGGAAAGTTCTCAAACTAAGGTAAAAAAGGCACAATCTTCAAGTAAGAAAACTGTGCCGAAAAAGAAAAAAGTAGTTAAAAAGAAAAACACAAAGAAAGTCACTAAGAAAAAGACCAAGGCTCCTAAGAAGAAAATTGTAAATAAGTGGGATACCGCAAAGACGCAAAAATTGCAAAAAGCTGTTAATCAATGGGGTAAGGCAATGGGACAAAATTATCGTTTTTATGATGGTAAACGTGTTTTGAAAACTAAAAATGGCCCCACTTATCCTGACGTTCTTAAGAAGAATAGATTTTTACTTAATAAAAAGGTTATCAAGATTGGCTATAGTCCACTAGGAAAAAATAATTATCAATATAATATTGTAGCCATTGCTAATGAGGACTTTAAGTCATGGCATAATACCTATTTATTCTGCTTGATGAAGAATAAACCAGTTATTTTATTAGATCAATCTAAAAATGCTAATCCAGTAATAGTTAAAGTAGTAAAAGATAAGGAGCTAAATAAAAATTTTAGCAAGATATATACTGAAAAATAATAATTAAAGATAAAACAAAAAAGCATGTAGAAATTAATCTACATGCTTTTTGTTGAAATTGTACTCGGTTAATCGAAATTAATCGTGGTCAACATCATCTGGGAAGAATGCAAGACGTTCGCCCTTGCCAAGTTCTTCTTCGATTTCAAGCAAACGGTTGTACTTTTCAACACGTTCTGAACGAGCTGGAGCACCAGTCTTAAGTTGACCACCGTTGATAGCAACAGCCAAGTCAGCGATGAAGGTGTCACCAGTTTCACCTGAACGGTGAGAAATCATAGTGTTGTAGCCGTTCTTACGTGACATACGGATAGTTTCAAGAGTTTCAGTAACAGTACCGATTTGGTTCAACTTGATTAATGAAGCGTTGCCGGCACCTTCCTTGATGGCTTTCTTCAAAAGTGCTGGGTTAGTACAAATGAAGTCGTCAAGAACGATTTGGATACGGTCCTTGTGTGATTGAGTGAACTTAACCATACCGTCAACATCGTTTTCGTCGTATGGGTCTTCCATTGACATTAATTCTGGGAATTCTTCCAAAAGCTTGTCGTAGTATGCAGCTAATTCTTCATCGTCAAGAACCTTGCCTTCAAGGTGGTACTTGCCGTCTTCTTTGTTGTAGAAGTATGAAGCAGCACAGTCACATGCAATACCGATATCTTCGCCTGGCTTGTAACCAGCCTTAACGATTGATTCGTGTAAAGCCTTCAAAGCTTCTTCTGAGTTCTTCATGTTAGGTGCGAAACCACCTTCGTCACCCAAGCCAGTTTCGTAACCCATGTCTTCAAGAACTTTCTTCAAAGTATGGTATACGTTAACGATCTTTTCGAAACCATCACGGAATGAAGTCTTAGCAATTGGAGTGATCATGAATTCTTGGATGTCGATACCGTTGTCAGCATGTTCACCACCGTTGATAACGTTGTGGAAAGTTTGTGGCATTTCAAGATCAATACCGCCAAGGTAACGGTAAAGAGGTTGTTGACTAGCCTTAGCTGCAGCAACAGCAGTAGCCATTGATACACCTAAGATAGCGTTAGCACCAAGACGACCCTTGTTTGGAGTACCGTCTAAGTCGATCATAGTTTGGTCAATCTTAGGTTGGTTAAATGGGTCCATACCCTTTAAAGCGTCGTTGATTTCAGTGTTAACATTGTTAACAGCCTTTGAAACGCCCTTACCACCAAGACGTGAACCACCGTCACGTAATTCAACGGCTTCGTTTTCACCAGTTGAAGCACCTGATGGAAC
Source organism: Lactobacillus sp. A27 (assembly GCF_016742815.1). Taxonomy (NCBI): domain Bacteria; kingdom Bacillati; phylum Bacillota; class Bacilli; order Lactobacillales; family Lactobacillaceae; genus Lactobacillus; species Lactobacillus sp. A27. The sequence continues at coordinate 25,795 of NZ_JAEHNT010000004.1, read as the reverse complement.
TTCAGCCTTACCTACGACACCGTTTGAAAGGGTAACGTGAACTTCAACAGTTGGGTTACCACGTGAGTCAAAAATTTCGAGTGCGTGTACATTTTCAATAACTGATTTGAGCATTATAAACCTCCTCAAAAATTATGGCATGTAACAAAAATTTTGCATGCCATACGGAACAATTTTTGTCCCGCTTACAATTCAAATTTTAGCCTAACTTTGTGATCATGTAAACATATGAAAGCGGTTTACATTTTAAAAATTAATAAAGGCAATAATAAATTACTATATCAACGCGCTATAATACATGTATTAAAATAATTGTTTATGATAAATAAGGAATTTGATTATGGAGAATATTAAATTAATTATTGATTCTAGTAGCAATATGAAAAGCAATCCTGACCACAACGTGGAAGTAGTACCTTTGACTATTTCTTTCGGCGGTAAGGATTATATTGACGATCAAAATTTGAATATCAGAGAATTTTTGAATGATATGAATCAAAATCAAGTTGCCGGTAAGACTACTTGTCCTAGCATTCAAGCTTGGCTTAATGCACTAGAAGGTACCGAAAAAGCTATCATCATCACGATGACTAGTGGTATGAGTGGTACTTTTTCCTCAGCACTTCAAGCAAAAACAATGTATGAGGAAAAGCATCCCACCAGTCAAATTATTGTAGTTGACTCAAGAAGTGCGGGCCCTGAATTAACTATTGTTTTGCACGGTATTGAGAAAATGATTCAAGGCGATATCCGCTTTGTTGATCTCGAAGAAGTAATTGCCAAATTCAGAATGCGTACGCATTTGCTCTTTATTCTGCAATCACTACATAATTTGTCTCTGAATGGGCGTGTCTCACCAGTCGCAGTCAAGGTTGCCAGTCTTTTGAAAATTAACTTGATCGGTACGGCAAGCAAGGAAGGTAAGCTTGAACCATTAACTAAGGCTAGGGGTATGAAAAAAGCAATGCGTGAATTGCTTAAATACATGAAGGACGACAATTATCATGGCGGTGAAGTGATTATTGACCACTGCGAAAATGAAAAAGATGCCGAGATTATCAAAGATAAGATCTTGGCTGAATATCCTGATGCTCAAGTTACGATTCGTCCAATGCGCGGCCTTTGCAGTTTTTATGCTGAAGAGGGCGGCATTATGGTTGGTTTTCACGAATAAAAGATAAATTAAAATAAAACGAGTATGTTCCAAGAAACATACTCGTTTTTGTTTAGAGTGCTAAAAATAATTGTTGTGAAATGCTAAAGCAAACGATTGCCAAACTAGTTGCACCAATTATGTCTGATGGGTAATGGGCTTTTAAACTCAAGCGAGAAATGATTACCATTATCCAAACAGCAATAACTGTGATGATGAAGGCGAGTCCTAAATCTTTAGCAAAAAGCTGCAATAGAATTAGCCCCATGGTCGTTGCTCCTAAAACGTGCCCACTAGGAAAGCTGTAGCCTTCTTCCATGTCTGAGTGGAGAATAGGACGCTTGCGCCGGATCAATCTCTTTAAAATGATGCCGGAAATATCCGCAAAACCTAAGGTACCCAATACCCAAAGTGCAGTTAAATTGCGCTCTTCATTTAACAAAAGGCCAGCTAAGAGCACGTCCCAAACGACCATCAATTTGGGATCGTTAATAAAGGCAATTACTTGCCATTTGTAACCACTGCGTTTTTTAACTAATTGATGGTGTAGCCAGTGGTCAAATAGATTAAAACGACGTGAGGTCTTGATATTAAAAATGAGTAACAATAAAACAGTTGCTGCAAGGAGCAACACTAAATAATTATTCAATGATGCACAATATCCCCAATAACTTATTTGTAAAATCTATTTTAACCGCAAAAGAAAAAATAATGCTAATCTTTAAACAAAATTAACATTATTTGCGCAATTTTTAGTTTTGATGATTAAATTTACCTTTAGTGAGCATATCGTAAGTAATTAAATCACTGCTGTCTAAATCTTCTTTATTCATATCAACTACGTTGATTTGCTTATTAGTGTAAGTAGTGTAGTAGAAGATACCTTTATCCAAATTGATACCATCAGAGTAAATAGTGTACTCAAAAGCATCTGGGCCGACTTGATCCAGGCCTTTTTGTTGTTCTACTGAATGCAGAATATGGAAGTAAGTGTCCACGTTTTCTTCTTCAGAATCGGAAGTAGGGGCGTTAAACTTGTTGAAGGCTACTCTGACAAAACGAGATTCTGAATCCATACCACCTGGCAAATTGCGTGAACCTAAGCCGCGGCTGTAGCCGTCCATTTTAACTTGATCTGAGAAGTTGTTCTTTGGCATTGCGGCAGAAACATCTGCGTAGTTGTTTAAGTTGAACAATTGCTTAGGGAATTGTGGGTTGTTAGTTAAGCAGCCAACAGGATTATCGTAAACGTGCATACCGTCTGCATCAGTTTCAACAACAATAGAAACACCAGTTTTATCTGCAATGATCCAGTGAAGTGGGGATGCTTGCATCTTGTCACTGAAGTTCTTCTTGGTAATGTTGATGGTAGATAATAATTTCTTAGCTTCTGCAACAGTAGCTGCTTGGCCTAAGATCCAAGGAATAAATTCGAATGAAGCAATATTGTCTTTGCCTTCTTTTACGTCGTAGTAAATGGCGTTATCTGGATAGTTAAGACCGACCATTCCTAAGCCTTTTTCGTTAGCTGCATCAAAGTATAATGGGTAACTATCTGCATTTAATGCAATACCAACCATTGCATAGTGATGATCGATTTTAGGCATGTCACGAAACTTGAATACGTAGTCGCGTGGAGTAATAACAACTTGTTGTCCAAAAGTAACTTCAAGGTCAAGGTTGCGGCCAAAGTAGTGATCCCTTGGACTAAATATAATAGATGTACACATAATTGTTCTCTTTTCTATCAACTATATCTAAAAATAGAGTACCGATATGATGCTTTAGGGATAGTTTAGCACAATAAATTTTGAAATTATATAAAATTCTAGTTTGTTTTTGATTATCTATAATAATGAGTTATAATGATAACGTTATGGAGTGTTGGCAGAGTGGTAATGCACCGGACTCGAAATCCGGCGAACCAAGTTTTCCTTGGCGCGCAGGTTCAAATCCTGTACACTCCTTAGAATTTTTAGCAAACTACCATGTAATGAATGGTAGTTTTTTTTCTTTTTCTCTTGACAAATCATCAAGTTTAAAATTAAATTTATCGAAGAATATTTTAATAGGATAGAACTGATTTTTTTGGAGTTGTTATATGAGTAAAAAGAATAACGCACCCCAACTGCGCCGTACCATGTCTGCTGGCCAAATGGAGATGATCTCACTTGGTGGAGCAATCGGTGTCGGCTTATTTATGGGGGCTACATCAACTATTAAATGGACTGGTCCGTCTGTACTTTTAGCCTATATGTTTGTGGGTTTAATTTTGTATATTGTCATGCGAGCTCTAGGGGAAATGCTCTATGTCAATCCAGGGACTGGATCTTTTGCTGATTATGCAACGGAATACGTGCATCCCTTAGCTGGGTATCTTGCCGAGTGGGCGAATGTCTTTGAATACATCGTCGTAGGGATGTCCGAAGTTGTTGCCGCGACCGAATATCTAAAATATTGGTGGCCGAATATCAGCGTGCTTTGGTCGGGGATAATAATTATCGCCTTTCTTTTGTTAGCTAACCTTGCAAGTGCCAAAGCCTATGCGTCCTTGGAATTTTGGTTTGCTATGATCAAAGTCGTTACCATTATTTTAATGATCATTTTAGGCTTTATCGTTATCTTCTTTGGCGTGGGTAACGGTGGTAAACCTACCGGTTTTAGCAATCTATGGGCACATGGTGGTTTCTTTACCGGTGGTTTTAAAGGTTTCTTCTTCTCTATGTCTATTATTGTAGGTTCTTATGAAGGTATTGAACTTTTAGGAATTTCTGCAGGGGAAGTTGCCAACCCACAAGAAGCAATTGTCAAAAGTGTTAAATCTGTTTTATTCAGAATTTTGATTTTCTATGTTGGTGCCATCTTCGTAATTGTGACTATTTACCCATGGGATCAATTGAGTAGTCTGGGGTCACCATTTGTAACTACTTTTGCTAAAGTGGGAATTACCGCAGCTGCCTCAATTATTAACTTTGTGGTGTTAACGGCTGCGCTTTCGGGTGCCAACTCAGGTATTTATTCTTCAAGTCGAATGCTGTTTAAATTGTCACATGATAAAGAAGCTCCTGGAATTTTCAAGCACATTTCTAAGCGAATTGTTCCAGATCGTGCAATTATGGGTATTTCAGGTGGTATTTTTATCGGTTTTGTTTTAAATGTAATTGCTTCACAATTTAATCATTCAGCTTCTGATTTGTTTGTAGTAGTCTTCAGTTCATCAGTTTTGCCGGGAATGATTCCATGGTTTGTAATCTTGTTAGCTGAACTTAGATTTAGAAGACACAATAAGGACGTAATGGCAAATCATCCATTTAAGTTGCCACTATATCCATTTTCAAATTACTTCGCATTCTTAATGCTCTTAGTCATCGTTGTCTTTATGTTTATCAATCCGGATACTAGAATTTCCGTTATTGTGGGTGCCTTAGTATTGATTGCTGCGACAATCGTATATTTGGTAAGACATAAAGGTGAATTTAAGAAAAATTAGAAGAAAAATCCCAAATTAAGTTTTGGGATTTTTTTCTTTGCTTAATTTATATAAACTACTAAATATGACTATATCGCATTATCAAAACCACTATATCTATGGTATTGTAATAGAAAATGATTTTTTGAAAGGTGAACAAAAATGGCGATTCTTGAACAACCATATTTAGATCTATTGCAGAAAATTATGACAGAAGGATATGATAAGGATGATCGAACGGGGACAGGTACTAGGAGTTATTTCGGTGCTCAAATGCGTTTCGATCTTTCGCAAGGTTTTCCATTGTTGACTACTAAAAAGGTGCCATTTGGCCTGATTAAAAGTGAGTTGTTGTGGTTTCTAAGAGGAGATACTAATATTCGCTTTTTATTAGAGCATAATAACCATATCTGGGATGAATGGGCCTTTAAAAATTGGGTTAATAGCAGCGAATATCAAGGTCCCGATATGACGGATTTTGGCTTGCGCAGTCAAAGTGATCCAGAGTTTAACAAGATTTATCAAGCAGAAATGAAAAAGTTTGATCAACGGATTTTGGATGATGAAGATTTTGCTAAGAAGTATGGCAACTTAGGCGATGTCTATGGTGCGCAGTGGCGACATTGGGAAAAGCGGGAAGGCGGATTTATTGATCAGATTGCCGATGTGATCAAGCAAATTAAGGAAACGCCAGATTCACGCCGCATGATTGTTACCGCTTGGAATCCTGAAGACGTTCCGACTAGTGCACTTCCACCTTGCCATGTCATGTTTCAGTTTTATGTGGTTGATGGCAAAATCAGTGTACAGCTTTATCAACGATCAGGGGACATGTTTTTAGGCGTGCCATTTAATATTGCATCATATTCGCTTTTACTTAATTTGATTGCTCGAGAAACGGGTTTGCAAGTTGGTGAGTTTATTCATACATTGGGGGATGCCCATATTTATCGCAATCACTTCAAGCAAGTTGAAGAATTGCTTAGCCGTAAGCCGTATGATTCACCACAATTATGGCTTAATCCTGAAAAGAAAAATATCGAAGATTTTGAAATGAAGGATATTAAAGTGGTTGATTATCAGCATCATGGCACGATTAAGGCGCCGGTTGCAGTTTAGGAGGACGCGATGATCGAGTATGTTTGGGCAGAAGACCAAAAACATCAGATAGGATTAGACGGACATTTGCCATGGCATTTGCCAGCAGATCTGCATCATTTTAAAGAGAAAACCATTGGTCATCCAATTATCATGGGTAGAAAAACTTTCATGAGTTTGCCAAGATTATTGCCTCAGAGAAAGCATATCGTTTTAACTCATGATCAAGATTTGAAAAAGAAGTACCAAGATAATGATCAGGTATTGATTGTTAATTCGGTTGCTGAATTAAATGATTATATTCAAAATCATCAGGGTGAAAAGCTTTGCGCGATTGGTGGGGTGTCAATTTTTAAGACATTGCTTGAGCAAGTAGATGTTTTGGAAAAAACGGAGATTGACGCTACTTTTGAAGCAGATACTGTTATGCCAGAGATAGATTATGATCAGTTTAAGTTGGTGAAGAAAAAACATCATGAAGCCGATGAAAAGAATAAATATCCTTATACTTTTTTGACTTATCAGAGAAAGAATTAAAATAGAGAGCACGTTACTATGATTGTTAGTAACGTGTTTTTACATCTAAAATTTTAGCTAATGCTTTACTATGAATTCATAGTGAAATCCTATATAATTTAGTTATATTAAGGGGAACGCTATGACTACTTCAATTAAGAACTATACCAACACTTTCAATATTAGAGGCAAAGAAATCAAAATAACTGCGCCTGCATGATTTGATGATAGTACTCAAAAAGTTGTTCCAGATATGACTCTAGATAATGCAGCTATAAAGATAGCTCAAGATAAATATCGTGAAATGTTTGATTTCGTTAAACCTGAAGAGATTAAAGCATTACGACAAAAGTGGAATTTAACGTAAAAGCAATTTGCAAAAGTAATAAGGTGGAGGGAGCCCTTCTACTGTAGCTTTATATGAAGTAGGTGAAATTCCTACTAAAAGTAATAATCGGCTACTAAAAATGATGATCAAAGATTAAAATGTAATGAAAGAATTCATTGTTGAAAGTAAGGCCGATAGTGATTTAGAAGAACTGTAAAGAAAAAATTAAATCCATTAAAAAAGAGCTTGCAAGTTGCGGGCTCTTTTATTTCTTCGGTATAATAGTACGTAAAAATATTTACTTAGGAAAAGAAAATGAACGAAGAAAAGACAAATTTAGAAACAGGATTAACTACAGCTGAAGTTGAACAAAAAATTGCAGCTGGAGAAGTCAACAAAGCTGTTGACGATCAATTTAAAACAAATAAGCAAATTATTCGTGAAAATGTTTTTACCTACTTTAACTTGATTTTCTTAGTTCTATCTATTTTGCTGGTAGTGGTTGGAGCATATAAGGATTTGACCTTTTTGCCAGTAATTATCTTGAACACCGTGATCGGGATTGTACAAGAAATTCGAGCAAAGAAAATTTTAAGCAAGTTAAATGTGATGAATGCCACGGATATTGGAGCCTTGCGTAATAGAAAAGAAGAGCAAGTTCCGATTGAAAAACTGGTTAAGGGCGATATTGTCTTATTGAAAACTGGGGATCAGATTCCTGCCGATGGTCAAGTCATTAAAGGAAATATCCGCGTCAATGAATCACTGTTAACAGGTGAATCCGATGAAATTACTAAAGAAGTGGGCGATGAATTGATGTCTGGTTCTTTCGTAGTTTCAGGTTCTGCATACATGCAACTAGAAAAAGTTGGTAAAGAAAGCTATATTTCTAAATTAACTATTAAAGCAAAAGCCATGGGAAATAGTGAGCAATCAGAGATGGTTCGCTCCATTAATAAATTGATTAAATGGGTCGGAATCATTATTATTCCCCTGGGAATAGCCCTCTTTTCAATGAGCTTTTTCGTTAATAAAATGTCGCTTTACCGCAGCATCGTTTCCATGGAAGCAGCCATTATCGGGATGATTCCAGAAGGCTTATACCTTTTGACAACGATTGCGTTGGCTCTTTCTGCTGTAAGATTGGCACGCAAACAGGTAATGCTGCATGATATGAAGAGTGTTGAAACTCTAGCTCGCGTTAACGTATTGTGCGTTGACAAAACTGGTACAATTACTGAGCCAAAAATGAGCGTGGAAAAGGCTGTTCCTTCCAAAAATTATCAAGGTGACTTGGATAATGTAATTGGTGATTTTGCTCAAAATATGCCAGCTGATAATGCTACGATGAAGGCTGTTCACGGCTTTTTCACTCAAAATAATGGCAAAAAAGCCAGCAGCATTTTACCTTTTACCTCTGTTAATAAATACAGCGGCGTCATTTTTGACGATCATACCTTATTAATTGGGGCACCAGAAATGGTGTTGAGAGACCAATTTGAGGAATACCAAGCTGAATTTGAAAAATATGCCAAGACTGGTTATCGTGTCTTAATTGTGGCCGACTATCCTGGAATTTTAACTGAAGATGATTCTAAGTTGACTAAGCCAGTTGAAGTCTATGGCTACATTCTTTTGACTAATCCGATTAGAAAAGAAGCTAAAGCAACCTTTGAATACTTTGCTAAACAAGGTGTGGCTATTAAGGTGATCTCCGGTGATAATCCTGTCACGGTTTCGCGAGTAGCGCAGCAAGCCGGTATCCAAAATTCAGATGCATATATTGATGCTTCCGAAATTCCAGAAGATGGTTATGAAGAAGCAGTTCAAAATTATAGTGTCTTTGGCAGAGTGAAACCAGAACAAAAACGTAAATTTGTTAAGGCTTTACAAAAACAAGGTAATACTGTGGCAATGACAGGCGATGGTGTTAATGATATTTTGGCTATGAAGAAAGCAGACTGTTCAATTGCGATGGCATCCGGTAACAGTGCGGCTGTTCAAGCCTCTCAAGTAGTATTGCTTGATTCAAATTTTGCTAGAATGCCTAAGGTGGTAAATGAAGGTCGGCGCGTAGTTAATAACATTCAGCGTTCAGCCAGTTTGTTCTTGGTAAAGAATATCTTCTCATTTTTGATGGCTATCTTCTCACTCGTAATGGTCATTGATTATCCATTACAGCCATCACAGATTACCTTGATTTCTGCCTTCACCATTGGCTTACCATCATTCTTGTTGGCTCTAGAAAGTAATCACAATAGAATTCGCGGACAATTTATTCCCAATATTTTGGCAAGAGCAATCCCTGGTGGGGTAACCGATATGCTGGCGGTAAGTATTTTGGTGGTTGCAGGCGGCTATATATCGCTTGATCATAATGATGTAGGTACAACGGCAACACTTTTATTGGTGGCAGTGGGAATGATGGTACTTTACCACATTTCAGCTCCATTAAATAAATTCCGTTTATGCGTAATGATTGGATCATTCGCCGGGTTAGTTTTAGCGATTATCTTCTTACACAATCTGTTCTCACTGACCATGATTTCTGATAAGGCAATGTTCATTCTATTTATCTTGTTCTGTGCGGCAACTACAATTTTCCGCTGGTTATCAAGAATTTTGGATGGTGTGCAAGAAGTATTGGTTGTCTTTGATCAAAAGGGCAAGAATATGACTTTTGCGGAACTGCATGAAGCTTATCAACGCGGGCGCAAGAGCGTTCAATAAAAAAATTAAGAGCTATCTGTTTAAAAAAGCAGATAACTCTTTTTCATTATCTTAATGATTTACGATAACCAGCACGTCTAGCAGCAGCTTCTGAAGGGAAGTAAACTGCATTGGCTGAACTCATATGATAGTTTTCACCACTGGCAACATGATAAATCTTGCTGCGTTTGTTACCAATTACACGGTAATTTGCAGTAGAAATCTTGTGCTTAATGTTATGAATGGTTCTTGCTTTAGTCACATGATGGCTTCTAGCTTTTACATGTTCAGCAATCGTACTTGAACCATGTTTAACGCGACTAGTACCATCTTTGTAGTTTAAGATTACGCCAGGTTGCTCATTGAAAATATAAACATTGAAATCAACAGCATTGCTGCCGATTGATTTAGCTTCCATTTCAACACCGTTTGCTAACAAGTCATTACCTTTGAAAATTGGTGTAACTCTGTAGCGAACGTAATTACTTGAAGAGTCTTTCAAATAATTGGCAACTTCATTTTCGTACTTGAGCATGTCTGGATCGTTTAATTCACGTGTTCCAGTAATTAGGTTGCGCGGATTATTATTTTGACCGGTTAATTGATAGCCAACTAGGTGACAACGGTTGTAAAGCCAGCCACTAGCAATGCGTTTGTTGTGCCAACCAGTTGGATCCCAAGTCAAACCAGCTCTTGGACTATGGGGCATCAATCTCCTATTCAAAAGGGCATTAGCCGCCTGAGCTCTATTTAAGTAATCTAAATTACTGTATTTTTGCCAGGGACCATTTTTCTTTGACAACGTACTTTTAGAGAAGCGCGGTTCATTATGGTCGACCGTAACAATTTCTTGTTTATGAAATTTCAGATTAGCGAGTGATTTATCTGAAACGGCATAAACGGTTTGGTTATTGCATGGGACATTAGTATTGGCAAAGGAAATCAAGCCTACTGCCGCTACTAATAAGAGAGCCAAACTTCGAAAGTGATTTTTCTTCATTTCTTTCTCCTTAGCAATTATTAAATTATAAGATATAACCACATTATAAAATAAAATCGCTTACTCAGAAGAATAATTAAAAAATATGTTGACTAGATTAAAAAATGATGATAACTTATTTATAACAAATTATTAATCAAACATCTTGAAGAGCTGAGTAACTGGTTTCCTATTTATAAAGAGAGCTAACGTGGTGGTGAAAGTTAGCAAATAGGCCCTAGCGAATATGGGCTTGGAACGATGACTGATAGTGATATTTAGCTATCAGCGGATTTGCACCCGTTAACAGTGCAGGCTATTAATTTGATAGCTAATGAGATTTATCGCGTGAGTGATAAATGAATTAAAGGTGGTAACACGAGCATTCGTCCTTTTAGGATGAATGCTTTTTTATTTTCATTATTAGGAGTTGAGTTACATGCGTAAGCGTAGACGGAGAAATACAATTATTTGGACAATTATCGGCGTTTTAATCTTAATTGCTGGTTGGTTTAGTTTTGGACCAGGAATTCCAAGTAAAACCCAAGCCAAGACTGTAACAGTTGGTGTTGTCTCACAAAGTAAACAAGATGCAGCTATTTGGAAGAGCGTTGCTCAAACGGCTAAAGATAAATATGGTATTACGATTAAGATAAAGAATTTTACTGATTACAACCAGCCAAACAAGGCTTTGAAATCTGGCGATGTTGATTTGAATGCTTTCCAACACTACGCCTTCCTTAAAGCATGGAACAAGTCAAATGGTGGTGGTGTAGTTCCAATCGGTAAAACTTATATTGCACCAATTCGTTTGTACTCTAAGAAATACAAGAAGTTGTCTCAATTGCCAGATGGTGCAACTATTGCCATTCCAAATGATGCAACTAATGAATCAAGAGCATTGTTTGTTCTTAAAAACGCTGGCTTAATCGGTTTAAGAAAGGGCAAGACACTTGTTACTGTAGCCGATATCACTAAGAACCCACGCAACCTTAAGTTAAAGGAAGTTGGTGCTGAACAAACTGGTCGAGTAATCAACTCAGTTGATGCTTCAGTAGTTAACAACGACTATGCTGGTCCAGCTGGTTTAGGCGATAAGCAAACTATTTACGTTGAACCAGTTAACAAAGATTCTAAGCAATGGATCAACATCATTTGTGCTAAGAAGGGTCAAGAAAACAACCGACTTTACAAAGATGTGGTTAAGGCCTACCAAACCGAAAAGACAAAGAAGATGACTAAGCACTACTACGGTAATTCACAAATTGCTGCTTGGGATATCAAGATTAAGTAGGAGGGGTTAGAATGAGCATTATTCAATTAGATCATATTGATATAGATTTTCCTCAAAAAAAGGGTAAAGTTGTCAAAGCAGTTAGCGATGTAACTTTGCACGTTGAAAAAGGCGATATTTATGGAGTTGTCGGTTTCTCTGGTGCCGGTAAGTCAACCTTGGTTAGAACGATTAACCTCCTGCAACATCCTAGCAAGGGTAATATCAAGGTCAACGATGTCGATTTTGTTAAAGAGGGCAAACAAGTTATTTCTAATAAACAATTGCAACTGGAACGTCGAAAAATCGGCATGATTTTCCAAGGCTTCAACCTATTAAATGAAACAACGGTTTTAGAAAATGTTGCTTTTGCATTAAAGCATGCAAAACTTTCCGATGAAGAATTAGAAAAACGTTCATTAGAATTGCTTGATTTAGTTGATTTGAAAGATAAGGCTAACTTTTATCCAGTTGAATTATCAGGTGGTCAGCAACAAAGAGTAGCTATTGCTCGTGCTTTGGCTAACCACCCCGATATCTTGATCTCTGATGAAGCTACTAGTGCGCTTGATCCACAAAATACACAACAAATTTTGGATCTATTGAAGCGACTCAATAAGCAATTAGGTTTGACTGTAGTTTTAATCACCCACGAAATGGATGCCGTTAAGAAGATCTGTAATAAGGTTGCTGTAATGGAACACGGTAAGATGATTGAAAAAGGCAATTTGCGTCAAGTCTTCTTGCATCCTAAGAAGGAATTGACTAAACGCTTTGTTGGTGGTGGCCTTGAAGCTATTCAAACTTTAGAGGCCTTGAACCTTGGCAAACTAGAAGCAAATGAAGAGGTATATCAACTGGTTTACAGCATTGCCAATGTGACTAAGTCCATCATTATTGAACTTTACCGTCAAATTGGAGTAGAGGTTTCAATGCTTTATGGTAACGTGGAACTGTTAAATGGCGAAGCGATCGGTACTTTGGTTGTTTTGGTTAAAGGGGATGCCGATAAGCAAAAGCAAGCTAGAGAATTCTTGGAGAAGCAAAACGTTACTTTGACTAGATTGGATGAAAAGGGGAATTTAGATGATTAGTTGGTTTGAAAAAGTTTGTCCAAATGTCGTACAACTCGGCTGGGGCGGAGACGCTGGCTGGGGAACTAGTATCTTTCAAACATTATTCATGACTTTTTGGGCCACAATCTTCGGTGGCATTCTCGGAATTATTTTTGGTGTTTTGCTTGTTGTAACCAAAGAAGACGGTATTCGTCCAAACAAGTTCTGGTATAACGTTTGCGATAAGATAGTTTCAATTTTTAGAGCTATTCCATTTGTAATCTTGCTTGCCTTTGTTGCACCTGTTACGCAAAAGATTGTTGGTACTCAAATCGGGATGAAGGCAGCCTTAGTTCCATTAACTTTAGGTGTTTTCCCATTCTACGCTCGTCAGGTACAAGTTGCCCTTGAAAGTGTTGACACAGGTAAAGTAGAGGCTGCTCAAAGTTTAGGCGCAACTGTTTCAGATATCATTTTTGATGTTTACTTACGTGAATCACGTTCAGAATTAATCCGCGTTTCAACAGTAACCATCATTTCATTGATTGGTTTAACTGCAATGGCTGGTGCCATCGGTGCCGGTGGTTTAGGTAACACAGCTATTTCATACGGTTACAACCGTTTCAACAATGACGTTACTTTAGTTGCCACTATCTTAGTCATCATTTTGATTTTCATTGTTCAAATTGTCGGTGACTTCTTTGCTAAAAAGATGAACCATCAAAATAGGTAGAAATTTTTAAGATGAGATCTAGGCTATCCTAGATCTTTTTTCTTTAATTGAAAAAGAAAGCCTTTACAGGTATCATAAAAGGTGATTGAAAACTAACAAAAACCTTATGCTTATGTAAGGAGGAAAAATAATGAGCGAAGAAGAATATCGTATTGAAAGTGATACTATTGGCCCTGTAAAAATTCCTAAGGATGCTTTGTGGGGTCCACAAACAGAAAGAAGTTGCAATAACTTCCCAAGCGGTGAATTAATGCCAATTCAAATCATCCGTGCCTTTTTGCATTTGAAGAAGGCGGCAGCTGAATCAAACGTTGAGGTTGGGGATGAACCTAAAGAAAAAGGTGAAGCAATTGAAGATGCAATTGATCATCTTTTAGCACTTAATGATACAGATTTAAGAAAAGACTTCCCATTACACGTACTTCAAACTGGTTCAGGTACTCAAAGTAACATGAACGTTAACGAAGTAGTGGCTAACTTGGCCAACAAGCTTCACCCAGGTTTAGGTATTTTGCCTAACGATGATGTTAACCGTGGTCAATCATCTAATGATACTTATCCAACTACTATGAATATCGTTGCTGTTGAAGCCTTAGACAAGCTTGAACCCGCTATCAAGCATTTAATTGATGAATTAGTAGTTAAGGAAAAGAAGTACTGGAAAACTGTTAAGGTTGGTCGTACTCACTTGCAAGATGCAACTCCACTTACTTTTGGTCAAGAATTATCTGGCTACATTTCCGCATTGAAACATGATCTTTCATACATTCAAGAATTGAAGCCAACTCTTTATGAATTGGCTATCGGTGGTACTGCTGTAGGTACCGGACTTAACGCTGCACCAGGCATGACTGAAAAGATTGCTGGTAAATTATCAGAAGTATATGGTCACGAATTCAAGGTTAAGACCAACAAGTTCTGGGGCTTAGCTCACCACTCAGGTCTTGATGTAATGCATGGTGCACTTAAGACGCTCGCAGCCGACATGTTTAAGATTGCTCAAGATATCAGATTCTTGGCATCAGGTCCAAGAGCTGGTTACGGTGAATTAAATATTCCTGCTAACGAACCAGGTTCAAGTATCATGCCAGGTAAGGTAAACCCAACTCAAGCCGAAGCTGTAACTATGGCTGCTGCTAAAGTATTTGGTAATGATACCACGATTACTTTTGCTGCAAGTCAAGGTAACTTTGAAATGAACGTCTTTAAGACTGTCATGATTGCTTCATTCCTTGATTCTTGTGATATATTAACTGGTACAATTACTGGTTTTGCTGATAAAATGATACATGGCTTAACTGTTAACGAAGAGCGTATGGATGAATTGCTTGAAAATTCACTTATGACAGTTACTGCTTTATCACCACACATTGGGTACCATGCTGCTGCTAAAATTGCCCAAGCTGCACAAAAAGAGGGCACTACTTTGAAAGAAGCTGCCTTAAAGAGCGGCAAGGTTACCGAAGAGCAATACGATGAATGGATGGACTACATGAAGATGACTAATGTCGACAAGTCCACTCCAGAAGAATAATAGGGGATATTATGCCAAATAATAAAGAATTAAAAAATAAATATGATGCAATAATTGTTGGTTCAGGTGGTACTGGTTTAACAGCAGCACTTCAAGCTCGTGAACTTGGTTTGAATGTTGTTATTTTGGAAAAGAACGGTAAAATTGGTGGTAACACTAGTCGTGCTTCTAGTGGTATGAACGCATCTGAATCATTGGTTCAACTTGATGAAGGAATCATTGACAACAACCGTGACTTTTACGAAGAAACTTTAAAGGGTGGCGGTTTATTAAACGACCGTGCAATGCTTAAGTACTTTGTTAACCACTCTGCTATTGCAATTAGCTGGTTAATGAAATATGGCGTTCGTTTGACTGATTTAACCATTACCGGTGGGATGAGCGTAAAGAGAGCTCACCGTCCAGGTTCAATGGAACCAGTTGGTTTCTATTTGACTTCACGTTTAACTAACCAAGTTAAAAAGGCCGGTGTAGACATCTTTACTGGTGCTAAAGTAACTAAATTGTTGCAAGACAAGAATGGCAATGTTAACGGCGTAGAAGTTGAAACTGATAAAGGCGTTAAAACAATTAAGGCTAAGGCAGTTTTGCTTGCTACTGGTGGCTTTGGCGCTTCTAAAGAAATCATCAAGAAGTATCGTCCAGATTTAGTTGACTACAAGACTACCAACCAACCAGGTGCTACTGGCGATGGGATTAAGCTTGCTAAAGAAATTGGTGCGCAATTGATGCAAATGAACTTTATTCAAGTTCACCCAACTGCAGATACTGATAACCCACACGTTTACTTAATCGGTGAAGGTTTACGTGGTGAAGGTGCTATTTTGGTTAACAAGGCCGGCAAGCGTTTTGTTAACGAATTAAACACCCGTAAAATTGTTTCAAGTGCGATTACTGGTTTAAACGAAGACGGTGCATACTTGGTCTTCGATTCAGGTGTTCGTGCTCATTTTGCAGCTGTAGAATTTTATGACCACATTGGCTTGGTTAAGGAGGGCAGCACTTTGGCCGACTTAGCTAAGGAAATTGATGTTGATCCAGAAAACTTAGCTGCCACAGTAGATGAGTGGAACAAGGCCGTTGAAAACCACAAGGATAAGGAATTTGGCAGAACTACTGGTATGGATCGTGAATTAAACCTTGGACCATACTACGCTATTCACATTCACCCAGCTATTCACTACACTATGGGCGGAATTCATATCAACACCGAAACTCAAGTATTGGATACCAACGGTAACGTAATTAAAGGTCTTTATGCAGCTGGTGAAGTTTCTGGCGGACTTCACGGCAACAACCGTATTGGTGGTAACTCAGTTGCTGAAACGGTTATCTTTGGTCGCCAAGCTGGTATTCAAATGGCTAAATACGCTAGAGAACACAAATAAATCTAACCGAAAAAGAGACAATGAGAGTTGTCTTTTTTTCAATATATTTGTTAAGAAAAGCACAATATTAACGTAATTAATTAATAAATAGTGTCTAATGTAAGCGCTTAGTGTATAATGGAATATGTAGAAAATTACGTTTATGAAAGGACTAATATAACTTATGAGTAGAAAAGTATTTCTTGTTGGTGATGGTGCCGTAGGTTCAACTTTTGCAAATGACTTATTGCAAAACGCTACTGTTGATGAATTGGCAATTTGCGATGTAGCTAAGGATCGTCCAGTTGGTGACTCAATGGACCTTGAAGATATTACTCCATTTATGGGTCAAACTGATATCCATCCAGCTGAATACAGTGATGCTAAAGATGCTGACGTTTGTGTAATTACTGCTGGTGTTCCTAGAAAACCTGGTGAAACTAGACTTGATTTGGTTGCTAAGAACGTTAAGATTTTAAAGAGCATTGTAGAACCCGTTGTTGAATCAGGATTTAAGGGTGTATTCGTTGTTTCCGCAAACCCAGTAGATATCTTAACTACTTTAACTCAAAAGTTATCAGGCTTCCCTAAGAACCGTGTAATTGGTACTGGTACTTCACTTGATTCAATGCGTCTTCGCGTTGAACTTGCTAAGAAGCTTAATGTTCCAGTTGCCAAGGTTAACTCAATGGTTCTTGGTGAACATGGTGATACTAGTTTTGAAAACTTTGATGAATCAACTGTTGATGGCAAGCCGCTTCGCGACTATGCAGAAATTAATGACAATGTTTTAAGTGAAATTGAAACTGACGTCCGCAAGAAGGGCGGCAAGATCATCGCTAACAAGGGTGCTACATTCTATGGTGTTGCAATGATGCTTACCCAAATCGTTAGTGCCATCTTGGACAACCGTTCAATCTGCTTGCCATTATCAGCACCAATTAACGGCGAATATGGCATTAAGCACGACTTGTACTTAGGTACTCCAACTGTTATCAACGGTGAAGGTATTGAACAAGTAATCGAAACCAAGCTTTCAGATGCTGAAAAGGCTAAGATGCTCAACTCAGCTGATAAAATGCAAGAAGTTTTATCAGGTATTGAACTTTAATTGATATAGATATATTAAGAAAAAGGCGTTCATTGAACGCCTTTTTTTGCTTGCTAGATAATACAAAAGAAGGTATTATTATGATTAAAGAATTAATAAGAAATTAGAGACTGACGAGGTAGGATATGACAGTTATTTCTGATCAAGAGATCGCAGACTTTTCTGCCGATTTCAATACTAATAGCAAAAATCAAGTTGCTTCACGTGCTGCTCGTCGTAGCGGATTACTTGAAGCATCCTTTAACGATCGCGTTTCAGAACGTTTAAACCATGTTTTTTCAACTGAACTTGATGTAGGTGGCGTAACTGACCAAAAGCATTCTGGTCGTTGCTGGGAATTTGCCACATTGAATGTTTTGCGTCATTACTTTGGCAAGCAAAACAAAGTAAAAGATTTCACTTTCTCACAAGCTTATAACTTTTTCTGGGATAAGATTGAACGTGCAAATGCCTTTTATGATGCAATGATCCGTTTGGCTGATAAGCCACTTAACGACCGCGAAGTGCAATCATGGTTAGCTTTTGCTGGTGAAGATGGCGGCCTTTGGAGCATGGCCATCAACCTAGTTAAAAAATATGGTGTTGTACCTTCATACGCAATGCCTGAAAGTTTTAACTCCAACAATACTACTGGTTTGATCGATTCTTTAGCACGTAAGGAAAGAAAAGATGCTATTGCTTTACGTAAATTAGTGAGTGAAGGCAGTTCACAAGATGAAATTGAAAAGGCTAAGAAGCACTTTTTGAATGAAGTTTACCGCATGGTATCTGTTGCCTTAGGCGAACCACCAAAGAAGTTTGACTTGGAATACCGCGATGACGACAAAAAATATCACTTGGAAAGAGACTTAACTCCACGTGAATTCGTACAAAAGTATTTCAAGGACTTTAAGTTTGATGATTATGTAGTTTTATCAAACTGTCCTAACCACGAATTTAACAAGCTTTACCATATGCCACTTTATGACAATGTTGATGGCGGTGATCAAATTAAGTTTTTGAATGTGCCAATTGAATACTTGGCTCAAGCTGCTGTAGCACAACTTAAATCTGGGGATGCCGTAATCTTTGGTAACGACGTTTTAAAGCAAATGGAAAGAAAGACTGGTTATCTTGATACCGAACTTTACCAAACCGATAAATTATTTGGTGTTGATACCAAGATGAGCAAGGCTGATCGTTTAGCGACTGGCGAAGGTTTTGCTACTCACGATATGACCTTAGTCGGTGTTGATGAAGATCACGGCCACATTCGCAAGTGGAAGGTTGAAAATTCATGGGGTGACAAGTTTGGTCACAAGGGCTTTTACGAAATGAGTCAACCATGGTTTGAAGACTATGTTTATGATGTCGTAGTTAGAAAAGAATTTTTGACTAAGGAGCAAGTTGAACTTGCAGAAGGTCCAGCAGTAGACTTGAAGCCTTGGGATAATATTGGCTAATGTGATATAATTAGAAATGAAAATAGAGGCCGGCATTACGACTGCCGCACCTCTTTAGTGCAAAACCGTTAAAAAACGGTGGTACTGTTTAGGATTAATTAAAAACCGCTAAACTTCTTCCAAAAGCTATTGAAGCGGTTTTTAATTTCGCTATTTTTTTAATGTTCGAATTAGAATAACTAATCGAATAGTCTGGGTGATTAGATATACAAGCTCCGATGCCAGGCAACATAAGAAAAATGTTACACCAAGGATGAATACAAGAAGATTCATCAAGTAAAATTGGTCCTCCTTTCTTTAGAATATGAGCAAAATGATTTACACCATAAGCATCAACTTCTTTCTAAAAGAAGTACCACCGCTAATTTAACTTTTTTGCAGATATAATTTTATCAAACTAATGTTTGTTAAGACAGCGAACAAGTGCAGAAATGCACTTGTTTTTTATTTTAAAAAACATAAAAAATAACTTTCTTTTTAAAATAGTTTAAATTTCCCTTGAAAGGTATATAATACTATGTGAAAAAATTCATTTTTGAATTGATTTTTTTAGTGAATACTCATCAGGGGAGAAAAATGAAAAATTTAGAGAAGGTAAATTATAAAGGCTTCATTTGGCCTTTAGTAGTAGGTATAGTGCTGTGGTTGATCACACCATGGCGACCAAGTGGTTTATCACTTCAAGCCTGGGAAATGTTTGCAATCTTTGTTGCAACGATTGTGGGATGTATCACAAAGCCATTGCCAATTGGTGGTACAACATTGCTCGGAATGGTAGTAACTGTCTTAGTTGGCTTAGCTCCAGTTAAAGACATAGTTAATTCCAAGGGCGTGGTAGTACAAACTGGTATTTTGAGTTCTTTTGGCAACTCTGCTGCTTGGCTAATCGCTATGGCCTTTATCATGGCTCATGGTATTAGCAAGACCGGTTTAGGTAACCGTGTAGCTTACTTAATGATTAAAAAGTTCGGTAAGCGATCAATTGGTATCGGTTATGCCGTTACCGGCTTGGAATTAATCATGGGTGCGCTTATTCCATCTAACAGTGCTCGTACTGGTGGGGTAACTTGGCCTGTAGTTGAATCTATTTCCAAGAGTTACAAGTCTAATCCTCACGATCCTTCAAGAAAGAAGATCGGTGCATACTTAGACTTCACCGCCTTTCACGCTAATATTTTATCAACAGCACTATTTATTACCGGTGCTGCTCCTAACTTGGTTGCTCAACAGATGGCCGCACAAAAGGGCTATCAAATGAGCTGGATTAGCTGGTTCTGGGCAGGCTTAGTTCCAGTAATCGTGGCTACATTGATTATTCCAATTGTAATTTACAAGATGTATCCACCTGAGATTAAGGAAACTCCTAATGCTAAAAATTGGGCTGATGGCAAATTAAAAGAGATGGGTCCAATGTCCGAACCTGAAAAGATCATGGCAATTGTCTTTTCTTTAGCTATTTTACTTTGGGTTCTTTCAGGATTCTTCAAGATTCCACAACTTAACTCAGCCTTTGTTGCATTTTTAGCAGTAACGCTTTTATTAATTACTGGTGTGTTAAGCATGGAAGATGCCTTGCATGAAACTGGTGCTTGGAACATTTTGATTTGGCTTTCAATCTTGATCTTCATGGCCGGTAAGTTGATTTCTTACGGCTTTATCGATTGGTTCACCAAGTTTATTCAAAGCGAAGTTCACGGCATCAGCTGGGGCCTTGTTTTAGTAGTACTTATTTTGTTAATGTTCTACACTCACTACTTCTTTGCTAGTGGTACAGCTCACATGACAGCTCTTTATTTGCCATTCTTAACTGTAGCTACTGCAATGGGTGCACCGCTTGGCCTTTCAGCTATGCTGTTAGCATTTACTGGTGTAATTAACGCTTCAACTACTCACTATGCTAACGGTCCTGCTTCAATTTTGGCTACGACAGGCTACGTTAAGCAAAAAGAATGGTGGAAGATGAATTTCATCTTGGGTATTCTCTACATGCTGATCTTTGGTATTGTAGGTTCACTTTGGATGAAGATTATCGGTGTTTGGTAGAAAAAGGCAATCTGGGAAACCAGGTTGCTTTTTTGTGTAATAATAAGGTTAAAACTAAGAATACAAAGAAGGATCAAAATGAAATTTAAAACAAATGATGATGTCATGCTGCATTACAGCGATACAGGGGAAAAAGATCGCTCTGTTTTATTAGGCATCCCCGGTATCGGTGGTTCTAGTCAAATGTGGCAAGACCTAATTGCACTTTTTAATGATCGTTATCGCTTCGTCATGCTTGATCCGCGCAATCAAGGACAATCCGAGCGCACCTACCGCGGTCAGCGAATCAGTCGTCATGCCGTTGACCTGGAAGAATTGATGGAAGAGCTGGATTTGCACGATGTTGTTGCTATCGGTAATTCCATGGGTGCGGCCAACATCTGGGCCTACTTGTCCATTTATGGTAAGGGCCGGCTTAAGGCGATGGTTGATCTAGATCAATCACCTAAGATGATCGCCGACAAGACCTGGCAATATGGCTTTAAGGATTTAACCTGGGATAATTATCCAGAAATGTTAAAATTCGATTTTGGCAAGGCTTTTTACCATCATATTGATGAAAAAATGTTCCAAGATGCCAAGAATGAATATCAAGCTTTTCCTTATAATCCTGAGGAAAACTACAATTGCTTGGTAGAGCATGCGGAACAAGATTGGCGCGATATGATTATAGATAGTCCAGTTCCGATGCTGGTAATTGCTGGTGAAAAATCACCATTCTTTAATCCTGATTTTACGAAGGCAATTAAATTCCTGAATGAGAAGGTTGAAACCGCAATTGTTCCGGAATGTGGGCACTTGCCTCAGGCAGAACAACCAGCAAAAGTTCATCAGATTATTAGTGAATTTTTGCAAAATTTAAAAAACTAAGCACAAATTTGAAATATTAAAACGGCAAGAGTAAACTATTCTTTGTGAAAAAGATTACTTGCTCTTTGATAATAGTAAGGTGGCATATCAATGGATAAAGTAGTTGATTTGTTTTTAAGTGATGCCGCAACTCGTCAAAAGTGGGAGAATTTGCTTTCATCTTTAGATCTGCATAATTTTAGTGCACGTGAAGTTGATCAAATCGACCATACGATTGGTTTAGTAGATGAGGATGGCAAGCTAGTTGGTACAGGCAGCGTTGCCGGGAACGTGTTGAAGTATGTGGGCGTGATTAATGAAGATACTCAAGGCGCCCGCTTTAACAAGGTGGTTACCAACTTGCTCCAGTATTTAGCTGAGCAGAAGATTTACCATTCATTCGTTTTTACTAAAGCCAAGTATGCGTCTAGTTTTGAGCACTTGCATTTTAATTTGCTGGCTAAGACAGATGAGGCAGCTTTTTTAGAGAACGGGATGCCAGATGTAAATGATTTCTTGAGTGATTTGCCAAAGGTAGAAGATCAAGCTGATAAGAAGATCGCAGCGATTGTGATGAATGCCAATCCTTTTACCTTGGGTCATCAACACTTAGTTAAGATGGCAAGTGAAGAAAATGATTTAGTCTATGTTTTTGTGGTAGCTAATGATGTTTCCTTGTTCAATTTTAACGAAAGAATGAAGCTGGTGCAGGAAGGGACCAAGCAATTTGCTAATGTAAAAGTTGTTTCAGGTGGCGATTACATGGTTTCTCCAGCAACATTCCCAGCTTATTTCTTAAAATCACCTGATGAATTGATTGACGTCCAAACCTCAGTCGATGCTGCAGTGTTCAAGAATAAAATTGCACCCGCTTTGAACATTGCCCGTCGTTATATCGGTCAAGAACCTATTTCACGTACGACGCACTTTTATAATGTTAGTTTAGCTCATGAGCTTGGTCCTGATATTGAAGTGATTACTGTTAAGCGCCTAGAAAAGTCAGGACAAATTGTGACTGCTACTCAGGTAAGACAATGGATCAAGGATGGAGATTTGGCAAAGATCAACAAGTTTGTACCCGAATCTACCTATGAGTTTATTAAGCAAAATATGAGTGAATTGCAATCGAGAATTGAGAAAGGAATGAATATTGATGGAAATTAAAACTACTGCCGTAGCAGGAACCCTCGAAAGTTCTGATATTCAAATCATGATCTCTAAAGGTTCTAACGGTATTGAAATCGATTTGGAATCTGAAGTTAAAAAGGCATATGGTGATCAAATTGAAAAGGTGATCACCGAGACTTTGAAGAAGTACGGTTTAGAAAATGCCAAGGTTAAGGCAACTGACAAGGGTGCGCTTGATTGTGTGATTAAGGCTCGTACTTTAGCAGCTGCTCAACGTGCTACTGAAACACAAGATAAGCCTGACTTGGAGGTGCTTTAAATGACTTACGTTAAAAATCGTTTACGTAGAACCATGATGTTCGTTCCTGGTAATAACCCTGCCATGATCAAAGATGCCGGCATTTATGGCGCTGATTCAATCATGCTCGACTTAGAAGACTCAGTATCTTTGACTGAAAAAGACGCAGCTAGAATGCTTGTTTACGAAGCAATTAAGACTGTTGATTTTGGCGGTAGCGAAATCGTAGTTAGAGCAAATGGTCAAGACACGCCATTTTATGATGAAGATGTTCGTGCCATGGTTAAGGCCGGCGTTGATGTTATCCGTTTGCCAAAGACCGAATCAGCAGCAATGATTCAAAAGTTGGTCAAGGACATTGAACACTGGGAAGATGAATATGGCATTGAAAAAGGTTCAATCGGTGTCATGGCTGCCATTGAAAGTGCCAAGGGTGTTTTGAATGCTCCAGAAATTGCGACAGCTACACCATTGATGATGGGACTTGCTGTATCTGGTGAAGATTACACTGCTGATATGCACACTCACCGTTACCCAGATGGTCGTGAACTTGAATTTGCACGTAATATGGTATTGCAAGCAGCTCGCGCCGCCGATGTTTATGCCTTTGATACTGTCTTTTCCAACATGAAGGATACCGAAGGCTTCTATCGTGAAACTAATTACATCCACGAATTGGGTTATGACGGTAAGAGTTTGGTTAACCCACGTCAAATTGCGATGGTTAACAAGGTCTTCAATCCAACTAAAGAAGAAATTGAACAAGCTAAAAATGTTGAAAATGCTATTCGTGAAGCCAAGGCTAAGGGTAGCGGCGTTATCTCACTTAACGGTAAGATGGTCGATAAGCCAGTTGTAGAAAAAGCAACTCGTGTACTTGAAACTGCAAAAGCTTCTAACTTGATTGATGAAGAAGGTAACTACATTGGAGAATAAAGTAAAACGCGAATTACCAGACGATTTAATGAATAAAATGGATTTAAAGCCATTTGAAACTACTGAAATTGGTCATCCAGAAGTAAAGCGTGTAGCTCCAAAGGTTCGCGTAACTACTGGTCAAGATAAGGTCGTTGCTTCTCTTGATGACGTAATCAAGAACAACTTGAAAGATGGCATGACTATTTCATTCCACCACCACTTTAGAAATGGTGACTACATCTTTAACATGGTAATGGACAAGATCATTGCTATGGGGTACAAGGATTTAACTTTGGCTCCAAGTTCATTAACTGGTGTTATGAATGATAAGGTAATTGAAGCTATTAAGAAGGGCGTCATTACTAACATTACTTCTTCAGGGATGCGTGGTTCACTTGGTGACTTCGTTTCTCACGGCGGCTTGAAGAATCCTGTGATTTTCCGTTCACACGGTAATCGTGCTCGTTCAATTGAAGAAGGAGAAATCAAGATCGATGTTGCCTTCTTAGGTGTGCCTGTTTCTGATCCTGCAGGTAACGCTAATGGTCAAGATGGGGATGCTGTCTTTGGTTCATTAGGTTATGCCTTAATGGATGCTCAATATGCTAACAAAGTTGTTCTTTTAACTGACAATATTGTTGATTATCCAAATACCCCAGCTTCAATCAAGCAAGACCAAGTTGACTACGTAGTCAAGGTTGATAAAGTAGGTGACCCTGACAAGATCGGTTCAGGTGCTACTCGTTTTACCAAGGACCCTAAGGAACTTAAGATTGCGCAAATGGTTAACCAAGTTATTGTTAACTCACCATACTACAAGCAAGGCTTCAGTTTCCAAACCGGTTCAGGTGGTGCCGCATTAGCTGTTACTCGTTACCTTCGTCAAAGCATGATTAAGGACGGTATTACTGCTTCATTTGCTTTGGGTGGTATTACTAAGCCAACTACTGATTTGCTTGAAGAAGGTCTTGTTAGAAAAGTAATGGATGTTCAGGACTTTGATAAGGGTGCTGCTCAATCTATGGCTAATAACAAGAACCAACAAGAAATTGATGCTTCATGGTATGCCGATCCTCATAACAAGGGTGCGGTTGTTAATAACCTTGATGTTTCTATTTTGTCCGCATTGCAAATTGATACTAACTTCAATGTTAACGTCATGACTGGTTCTGATGGTGTAATTCGTGGTGCCGTTGGTGGTCACCAAGATGCTGCCGCAGGTGCTAAGATGACCATTATTACTGCTCCACTTGTTCGTGGTAGAAATGCTACTGTTGTACCTAGTGTTGAAACTATCGTTACACCAGGTTCATCAATCGATGTATTGGTTACTGAACGAGGCATTGCAATTAACCCAGCCCGCAAGGACTTGATTGATGCATTTAAGAATGTGCCTGGACTTAATATTTTGGACATTTATGATTTGCAAAAGACGGCAGAAAAGCAAGTTGGTGTACCAAAGCCACTTGAATATACTGACCGGACTGTAGCTTTAGTTGAATACCGTGATGGTACAATTATTGATGCTATTAAAGAAGTAAAAGACTAAAAATTGATTCTGTTGAAAGACATGTGCTGAGGCGCATGTCTTTTTTATACAAAAACGAGCCTATCTTGGTAGATAGGCTCTGCGTATACATATATTTGTCTAAGTATCTTTATTATGACATTTTAATAATAAGTTTTCACTTATTTTGACTTGAGAAAAAAGTAAGCGTCATATAACCGAGTATCTTTTTTAGTCCGTATTTTTCAGGTATTCTAATCTCATCAATTTAATGGAGGTTAAGAA
>NZ_JAEHNT010000047.1:0-397 GCF_016742815.1 Lactobacillus sp. A27 | reverse complement strand
GAATATCCGCGATACTTATAGCTTTTTACGCGTTAAAGAAATTGATAGCCTCGCTATTGCCAACGCTATTCAGAACTACCAGAAGGCTTGGAACAACTATCGCAAGATTGGGCATGGAATTCCGACTTTTCACAAAAAACGCAGCGACTGGTCATACCAAACCAACTGTCAATATCCTAAGCAAAAAGAAGCTTTTCTTGATAACGGGACGGCTAGGTTTATTGATGCTAAATATATTAAATTGCCTAAGCTAGGAATTGTCCGCATTGCCGGCTTTAGAAAGCTAATCAAAGAGCGTCTGGTTAATCATATTCCAACTCGTATTGGAACAGTGACGATAAAAAAGACCGCTGATGACCAATTCTACCTGTCTATGCAGTTAGGCAGCGATACTGCT
>NZ_JAEHNT010000046.1:0-3662 GCF_016742815.1 Lactobacillus sp. A27 | reverse complement strand
GTCCCAAAATTGTCAAAACGTATCCTCGCAATAATGCGGACGCACCTGTTCAGACTGGCTCTCATGGTCCCAAAATTGTCAAAAAGTATCCTCTAACAGATGTAAAAGAATCTGATTGGCAGCTTGATACTTCTAAACAAAACGATGACGTAATTATTGATGGTGTAATTGATTTCAAACCCGTCAAAATCATTCAGGTTAATGGCTACAAGGCTCACCCTACTGTAACCACTAAAGATGGAACCGATGTCGAAATTCTTGAAGAGACTGCAAATCAAGGTGATAACATTTATCACGTTGTTCGTTACGAAGCTCAAGATGAAACCCAAATCGTTCACTATCAAGGCGATGACGGTCAACCAGCTAAAGAGCCTGACGGCAAACCTGTTCCAGACGGTACAGCAACCGGTAAGACCGATCAGCCGGCAACTACGCCCATTCCAGGTGGTTGGAAAGACAAAAATCCTAGTGAAACGCAAAATCAAACTATGCCACGTCCTGATGACACTGGCAAGGTGCCACCTAAGATCGTTACAATTGAGCATGACCATACCACTGTAACGCCGGATAAGCCGGCAACACCCGGTGATAAAATTGTACCCGGCGATAACAACAAGAATACGCCCAATGATCATATTTATCCAAACGATACTAAGGCGCAAAAGGACAATTTAAATGGTATTGCTCACCGCACGATTACCATTGAAACACCTGATCATACTAATCAAGATAGTCGCACCTCTACAATCGTTGATCAAACAATCGACTATCAAAGAAATGCCGATGTTGATACAGTAACTGGTGAAGTTAACTCATACGGGGCATGGACTCCAAAAGATCCTGCTGCTAAAGCCTCATTTAAAGTTAGCGCCGTTGCTGGCTACGACCTTGAAGTAGAAGGTTTAGATTCAACTGGCTACACCAAAAACGATGATGGTTCCATCACAATTAACGTCGAAACACCTGATCCAACTAAATTTGCTAACTCAACTAGTGATTTTGATTCAACTAAAGTTTTGCTAAATCAAAAGATCACTGTTAAGTACAATGCCAAGCCTCAATCAGTAACAATTAAGTATGTTGATGACGATAATGGTGGCAAGGACGCATCTATTTTAGATAGCGCGGTTCAAAATCAAACCGTTAAGGGCGTAACTGATCAAACGGTTGACATCACTTATCCAGATTTATCAAGTAAATGGACTGTGGTAAGTGGCGAACAACCTACTTATAAACTTACTGCGGATGGCAATCAAGAAATTACAGTTCACTTAAAGCACGTAACGGGTGTTTCACTTGATCCAGATCATTTGCCTGATGGCACTAAGAACCCTGAAAATGATAATAAGCCTGCAACCACAGACAACTTTACGCATACGGTAACTAGAACTGTTACAGTTGATTATCCTGCTTCATATACCGGTACTAAGAGCAATTTAAGCCAAACCGTAACTTTGACGCGCACGGCAACTTATGACAAGGTGACAGGTATTGTAACTTGGGGTGCATGGTCAACTGGTAAGTTTACAGCTGAAACACCTGATGCTGTTGCTGGTTATACTCCAAGTCTTTCTTCAATTGCTGAAATGCCTGTAACGCACGATACTCAAAATCAAACCGTTCATATTACTTATTCAGCTAACAATCAAAGCGTAATTTACAAGTTTGTTGATGACGATAATCATGATTCTCAAGTCGGAAACGATATTGTATTTAGCGGTCCAACTGATTCTACTGTTTCTGCTGATGATTTAGCTAAAAAGTTGCCGATTCCAGAAAACTATGACTTAGTAGGCACACTTCCAACTAGTTATACTTTCAAGACTACTAACCCAGCTCAAGAAGTCCACTTAAAACACCACCATGTAACTATTGATAAGGATGATATCCCAAGTGGTGCACACGATCAAGGTAATCCAACACATGAGGTAATACCTGATGACTTTACTAAGACAATTACTCGTCAAGTTACAATTAATGTGCCAACGCACGAAAATTCAAGTGCTAGAAAAGCCGTTGATAAGTCACAATCTGTAACTTTAACTCGCACAGGTGACTACGATACCGTAACTAAGACAGTTAAATTCGGTGACTGGACTACCGACAAGTTTAGTGCTATTCCAGTTGATCAAATCGCTGGCTACGATATTAGCGGAGATGGTTATGATTCAGCTAATAAGCAAATTGACGGTACTAATGTAACCGCTGATTCAAGCTTTACTCCGATTGTCATTAATTACGACGCCCAAACACACACAGTAACTTATCACTTTACTGATAGCAAAGGCGATCAAGCAGTTGATCCAGATGGCAAGGCAATTCCTGACGTTCCAGTTAAAGGTAAAACCGATGACACAGCCCATACTCCTGCGTTACCAGATGGTTGGGTAGTAAATACCGATTCATTTGATAAAACGGTTAAAATACCAAGTGCAGACAAGACTGTCAATGTGGCAATTAAGCATGGTACTATCATGCTTGACCACACTCAATCACATAACAAGGGCGATAAGATTGATGGTACTACAAACCGTACTTATGATTCAGGTTTAACGGCCGCTGATTTGAACCAAACGGGTACTCGTACGATTACCTTCTACTTCCCAGCTAGCTACAATGTAAATGATGCAAAAGCTGTCTTTGGCAAAGGTGATAGTCATAATCAGATTACTTATGACGCAGCTGGTCACACTGCAACTATTGTTCAAACTGTAAACTTCACACGCGGTGCTGAAGTTGATACGGTAACTGGTAAGGTTATTAGATACATCAGCAACAATAATACTGAATTTACTCCAGTGGGCAAGACTGCAAAAGAACCTTGGGACAGCGATCCAATTAGCGGTAAATACGCAGCTATTAAGATTCCAAAGATTGATGGCTACACGGCTAAATTTGAGGACACTGTTGATGAACAGCAAGCTCATCCTTCAGACAATATCAAAGATAAGGTAAGCTATGATTCAGATAAAAAGACATCTGCTGTAGATCCAAATAAGGATAAGGATCAAGATAATAAACAAGGTGTAAATACTGATACGCAAAAGCCTACTGATACGCAAAAGCCTACTGATACGCAAAAGCCTACTGATTCTAATAAGTCTAACGTTGATCTAAACGGCAATAAGAATACGAATGGAACTGGAGAGGCCACTAAGAAGAACAATAAGAAGAACAATAAAAAGACTAAGTCCTTAAAAAATGTTCTTAACAGTAACGGCAAAGGCGTAACCAATATGGTAACGACCGTTTCAGGTTCATCTAACGGCAAACTAAGTGCAGGTAACGAAAATACTAGTGCTCAACCCGTAAGTAGCTTGAAAGCAAATACTGTCCAAGCTGCCACAATTAATTCTAGCTCAAACGGTGCAGTTCAAACTAATAACAGCACTGCAAAGAACTTGCCACAAACTGGTGTAAGTGAAAAATCAAGTGTATTTGTTTCAATCATGGGCGCACTTGTTTCAAGTTTAGGTTTACTTGGTCTTGCTGGCAAACGTAAAAAGCATGAAGACTAATTAAACTACATAAAAATAAAAGTGTCTGGGAAAAAACTAAATCCTAGGCCATGAAAAAAGGGCTCTCTGTCAAATCGTGTTGATAGAAGTCAACTATAATTTAATAATTGGATTAAGCATCAAGCTGCTATGTACCAGCTTGAT
>NZ_JAEHNT010000045.1:0-8534 GCF_016742815.1 Lactobacillus sp. A27 | reverse complement strand
AAGCTGGTACATAGCAGCTTGATGCTTAATCCAATTATTAAATTATAGTTGACTTCTATCAACACGATTTGACAGAGAGCCATTTAATAAAGGAGTTTTTCTCCCAGTAACTATTATTATGGAACAGATTTAATTAAATTAGAAAAATATCTGCATCCCTCAAAATTTAACATTTATACTCAACCAACTAGAATAAACGATAAGATAAAAACAGTTGCTCTTTAGCAATGGCTGCTTTATCACACGTTAAAAAGTCTCTCATTACTCTTTAGTAGTGTTGAGACTTTTTGCTTGGTTTAATTTCCATTCATTACAGTTTTTCTTCCATATTTTTCAATTTCATTATTTTATCTACTTGTTCTTGTTCACTAGTCTTTTCTAGCTTATATACTGTAGACTTGCCATTTCCTTCTGAAATTAAAATCTTTTCATCTATTAGATGATTTAGTCTTTTTCTTACAGTACTGTTGCTTCCAAATTTATCATTCATATCCTTAAACATCTGGGAGAAACTAAATTCAGATTTTTGAATAGCATAATCAATAATAAATTTTTCAGTTGGATCCAAAACCATCTCATCATCAATTTTGGTTCGTATATCTATTTTCCAAATTCTTATCTTAGTGATTTTATTAGTTGCATCAATTTCGATTTCTGGTTCCATCAAATGATTTCTGCTAGCAGCTCTTAAAATTCTAGGTCCTCCACTAGCTCTCTTTTCTGAAATACCGATCCTTCTAAATAAAGTAGCAATTTCTGAATTTCTTACTTCTGACTTTTGACCACGCAAAAATGATTCTCTGCTAACTCTCATATCACCTGGATTAGTAAATTCCCAATAACTTGGACGATCTTCAATTTGAATTGCTATTGTTCCATCGTAATAAGCGTGCATCAAGCAATTAACCAGCGCTTCCTTTGCAGCAGATCTTAAATCGGCAACATAGCTTCCTCTTGTCAAATCCTCATCTTGAACATATTTGTCATTAATATTAGAAGTGATCTTAGGCAAAACTATATTATAAAATGAATAAATATTCATTTCTGGATAATTCATGTCCCCTGCTGAAACACGATCAACCCAATCGGTATCGCCGTCTTTAGCATACCTTGTATAGTCTAATTGAAACCTAGGGAATCTATCCATTATTGACATAAACTTGCCAAAAAATAGCAACCCACCTTCTGTTAATTTACGTTCTTTACTTGAAGAACGTCTATCGCGTCTCAATACCCCAATATCTGTTAAAAGTTCATAATCTGACTTTGATATACTATCCGCATCTTCTACTTTTTCTAACTTTTTACGATAGTCATTAATATCTTCTAGATTCAAATCACTATCCCAATCAAAGTTTTCAAGCAATCTAGTGTCAACTTGATCTTGGCTTTCAGCATATAAATACTTTAGTTGATCATGTGTTGCTAAACGATCACCATCATCGGTTCTCATATAAGTCTTATCTTTAAAAGTAATTGGCTTATCAGAAAATTGGGCTGGATATATCTTTATTTGAATTAATGCTTTGCCATTAAACTTAGTAACTTTAACATCAGAATCTTGAATTACAGGCTTATTGATTACATTCGGATTGTTATTGCTATTAAACAATTCTTTTATTACATAATCAGGTTGATCAACGCCTACAATCTTATAATGATGTGATTGGGGTTCATCTACACCTAATACAATAAGGCCACCATCTGTATTAGAAAATGAGCTTACTGTTTCCCATATATTTTGAGGTAATTTCCAACTTGCTGTTTTGAATTCCAAATGCAAGCCTTCTTTTGGAATTGTAAATTCAAGAGTACCTACATCTTTAACAAAATTAATAAAATCCATAAATTCACCATAAAAGTAAAAGAAAGAAAAAAGAAAGGGATGCCGTTATATCAACATTTACAGCTAATCTTTTTCTTATTTAAAAAGAAAAAGAAAAGAATTGACATTTTTGCATATTTGTGATATGCATCAATTCATTATAAAAAGTCTTATACTCTAATCTGTATCTATATTTCCCTATTAGAATCATTATCAGCTCTAATAATTATACCTTGAAATTTACAAACGCCCAAATTAGTAAAAATTAGGATCTCATAATACATAATCAGCAGTTCAATTATTTTCTAGCAGCAAAAAAGCCGGCGTCCTTGGTAATGTTAAAGCCGCCACTAACCTTTTGTTCAACATATTGTTTGAATTCTTGATAGTGGTTGAGCAAGATCTCATTCTGGTTGCCGTGGCAAGAAAGAATGTATGAAATAATCGGTGTTGCTTCGGAGATCTCGATGGCATCGTAGTACTTCTTGCAGGTGACATTGCTGAAGAATCTACTCAAAATCTGCTTGCCGTTGTCTAGGCCAAAGCGTTCGTACAAATTAGTGGATGATAAAACGATGTTGGAATTGAAGTTCTGGACTAGATCGGTGATCTCGCGCATGTGGCGCTTGGAGTATGTGCTGCATACGAGGGATGCACCAGGCTTAAGCACGCGGCGAATTTCCGACAAAGCCTTAGAAATATCATCACAGTAAAAGAGCATGTGATTGGCAATTACTAGATCAAAGGTATTGTCAGCGAATGGAATCTTCTGCGCATCGATCACAGCATATTGAAATTCGGGCTTATCACCAATCTCATTCTTAGCATCAGCCAACATCCCTTCCGAGATATCTGACAAAATGATATTCACATCGGCTGGCACCTTATTAATATTCTGTGACCATAACGCACCATTACCTGCACCCAGTTCAAGCACCTTCATCCCCGACTTAAGGTGTAAGTTAC
The DNA here is from genome assembly GCF_016742815.1 of Lactobacillus sp. A27. NCBI lineage: Bacteria > Bacillati > Bacillota > Bacilli > Lactobacillales > Lactobacillaceae > Lactobacillus > Lactobacillus sp. A27. Next base: position 5,743 of record NZ_JAEHNT010000045.1, on the reverse strand, counting down.
TAAATAGCCACGGGAACCAGCCTTCCTTATTAACAGAATAATCACGGTGCAAACGAATGCGGGCAGAAATATTCGTAGCGTTCTTATACTGCATACTGAGTGATTGATTCATCGAAGTTAAATGAATTAAGTTAAGCATCTTCGACCAATCAACTTGATCATTGCGATCTAGTGCCTGACTAGTTGAGTCGATGGCATTCACCACATTCTTCATCTCTTCAAGTCGTTCTTCGGCAAGACGCTTTTGAATCTGGAGTGAATTGCGGAGTAATTGCTTATCCCCTGATCCAATCGTCATTTCACGAATATCGCTGAGTGAAAAACCAAGATACTTTAATAGTAGAATCTGTTGCAACTTGGCAAAATCTTGATCTGTATATAGCCGTGCACCACCTTTAGTGTGCGTTGCCGGCTTTAATAAATTCTTCTGATCATAATAGCGAATCGTACGAATCGAAACATGTGCTTTCTTTGCAAACTCGCCACTTGTGTAGTATTGGGACATGATAATTATCCTTTTATCATTAAATGCCTAATATTCTATTTCATTCACAACTATATTTTTATCCAAATCATTATATTTAAGTAAAATATTTAAGTTTTGCTTTTCTTCACCGTTAAATCGAAAAATATTAATTTTCTTTAGATTTATACAGACTCTTATCAAATCAGCAATTAGTTCTTTATCTGATTGTAAAGAATGGCCAATTATTGTAATTTCATCAAATTCTTCTGGGAATGCATAATATTCTGGTATATTATTTTCTTCTGGCTTAATTGGTAATTTAATCTTAAATGGTCTAAAACAATTATCTACTAAATAATCTATAAAACCGGTAAAAAAGTCTTTGTTTTGTTGCGTTTTTAACAAAATTTGTTCTATTCTTCGAAAGTCTTCTTTTCTCACACCTTTAAAAAGATCAAATTTTTTATCATAAAAATATTTACTATTTTCATCATAGTAATTACTCATAGAGCAAAGAATTTGATATACTTCTGGCTCAATTAAATATGGAGACAATTTATATTGGCTATAATAATATGCATCATAAGTTTTAAATCTATTAAATATATCGATTTTATGTAAATATTTTTTACCTAAATATCTTTTCAGGTCTAAAATATCTCTTAAATATGGTTTAGAAAAAATTCTGTAATAGTTTGGTACTCCTTCAACTAAATTTTCATTTGCATTACCTAGAATGATATATTTTTCCTTTAATGAACCATGAACATGGTATATTTTTTGTCTAGGAATTTTATACGAATCAGTAGTTATGTCAGTATAGTTAAAATTAATAATAGAACTAGCTGATTCTAAGTATTTTCTTACATTTTTTGAAAAACACCCCTTTTCTACATACTCTTCCTCATGCTTTAAATATTTAATGAGACTTTTCCCTGAATTGTCAAATTAAGTGCAACAGTTAGGCTATGAAGAAATATATTGCTTGAAGAGTTCCTCTGCTGTGTGATATTGGAGGATTCGGCGATATTTGTGGTTAATGGCATCAGTTGCCTGTTGAACATAAGCTTTTGACTTGTCTTTCATGCTCTTGCCCTTAGGGAAGAATTGACGCAAAAGACCATTGCAGTTCTCATTGGTGCCCCTTTCCCATGGAGAATATGGGTGAGCAAAGTAAATCTGGCAGCCCTTGATCTTGGTCATATCCGCAAACTCAGAGCCATTGTCAAACGTGATTGATTTAAACCAGGCAGGATGTCTGTCAATCTCCTTTTGAAGCAGCCTTTGGCATGTGCTTGCCCGATAGTCAGGAATCTTGATAACTACTTCAAAGCGTGTGGTTCTTTCAGTCAAAGTCATTAAAGCAGGCTGATTCTTGCGTCTGACGCCTTTAACCAGATCTCCTTCCCAGTGCAGCGGAGCTTTTCTGTCTTCAACCTCCTTAGGACGCTGTTCAATGGAATTGCCAAGATGCTTCTTGTGCAAAGCGTGACCGCCATGGCTGTGATGACGCTTGTTCCTGCGTCTTTTGAGCTTCATAGGCAGATCAATATTGCTTATGTCCAGCAAGCCCTGATCAATATAGCGATAGACGGTTGGTGTGCTGGGACAAGGGTAGCCTGGCATAGTCCTTTTGAATTCACCAACGAACTCATCGATGCTGGTGGCATCAAATTTAGCTTTAAAGCGTCTGGAGAGCATTCTCAAAAAGACAGCATAATGCTTCAATGGATTGCGCTGATAGCAGTTTTGGCGACGCTTCTCATAATAAATCTGTGCAGTATCAGCGTAATAGTGCTCATATAACAAATAGCTGCTGTCTCTTTGCAGGACGCTTCCGCGTTTGATTTCGCGACTGATTGTCGATTTATGACAGCCAACTTCTTGAGCGATGACAGTACGGGAAGTTATGCCAGAATCCAGCATTGCCTGAATCTGACCACGTTGTACGCTAGTTAATTGATGATAGTGTTTAGAAATGCTAGAATTTGAGTTGGTCATGAAGATCTTCCTTTCTTGATTTTTCGTCACTTCAAGTTTAGGTCTTCATGGCCTTTTTGTTTAACACTTAGTGTTGCACTTCAATTTTAAATCCGGGAATGAGACTTTTCTGAATTAAATACATTTGAGGTATTAATCTATAGTATGTTTCATGATACACTCCTGGATGTTCCATTATGGTACTATTACCATCAAGTCGCGTTGAAGACATTTTCATAATAAAATTTTCTAAATTATACCAATTTTCTTTACCGTCTAATTCTATTAATCTTTTTAGTTTCTGAGGTGCGTCATTACTCTCAAAATAATCTTTAAAACTACTATGTAATCCGAAATTTAAATCTATTCCGTTCCCTAATATTACTAATTTTCTCATAAAAATTTCTCTTATTAAAAATACTACACTTGTAAAGTTAGTTTTAGCATTTTTGGATATTGCTAATTAAATTTGATATAATAAGTGTAAAGATGGGCTTGATATAAGGGTAACTAGTCTGTTAGTTGCTTATTATATTAGGTACATCGTGTTAATATGATAATTACTGAAAAGGTCCCATAGGGGGTGTCTAGTTTATTAGGCGCTTTAACTATGGGGCTTTTTCGTTTTATCTTCTCCACTTTAAACAGTCATATATTCTAATTAATCGCCTAATATTTGTTCTTACTGGGGATTTAGAATCTTGTAATATATTTCTATCATTATCAAAAATCTCTTTTAATACTTGTCCTAATTTATCAACATCGATTTGATCTTCTGTCAAATATGACAACAATTCCGTAGCTTTCCCTATATCATCATGTTCTGCTTTCCAGATTTCATCTACGCTATTATATCTACAATATTTTCGATTTTTCTTAATTGTATTAGAAATTATTGCGTTAAAATCGTACTTTTTAGCTGTGTCTTCTGCTTCCTTATATGAACCATGAGCAAAGTGAAGCAACTTATTAACAGGTAATCTTCCAGAATTTTGCGATGATAAATTATGAAAAGCATATTTCAATAAATCATCTGCGTCCCAACCTAAATCTCCTAAAATTATATTACGATACCAATCATCACTACTTATTCCACTTAATCCTCGCAAACTGAGATCTGAAGCTTTTCCAATCGCCAAAGCTAAATCATCATCAGATATACGTTTATCATCTATATTCGCCACCTGTATCGTAGCTGTGGGAGTACTTGTAATAACATATTCATATAAATCCTGTTTAAGACGCCTTAACAACCGAACTGGTATTGTAACTTTCTTCTCAGCCAAAGCATCATACAAAAGAGAATAATCACTAAGTACTACCTTCGTCATGGATAAAGTTAGCCCATCTATTGAAACCTCAGAAGGAGTTATATCTACTCCCTTTTTATTTTCTTCATAATCTACAAATATAAATCTGTCTTTTAGCGTGTTAAGTTGAGTTTGATTCAAGCATTTAACAATGGCACTAATAATATTTCTAATGTTGCTATCACTAAGAGAATATCCCATAAAAATAATTGGATATTCAACAAAAATCGTCATTAATTTTGCAGCTAAGTAGGCTTCTTTATTATTAAAGGCTTCATAATCTTCTTCATCTATGATAATACTCTCAGGTTTATCAACAGAACCATGAATTTTATATATTTCCGCGATCCCTTGAATTGCAGAAAAAATTAATTCATTCTGTCCAATATAAGTTTTATAGTTATTAAAATGATCTTCAACAAAAGTATCATAATTAGTCGTTATAACTCCTGAGATATTTTTCACAGATAATTGTTCCAGTTGCCTAATTTCATTTTTATATTCTGGAACAATATCCCCTTGGCTTTTTATGTATGAAGCAATTTCTGCTTTAAAAGGAGAAAGTCCATTTTTTACTAAATCTGTAGTTTCCTTATTTAATGTTCTGATACTAGGATTTTCATACCATTTAGCGTTATAATCTTTTTCAATTAAAGTAGCTACTTTTGGCATCACATTTATCGAATTTCCAGACGACTGTACTTTATTTACATAAGAATTATATGCAAATTCATTATTTGAAACTTCTTTAGCAAAATGTCTTAACAATCCCTCCCAATTAGGTAATCCTAAATATCTTCTTGTCATCCCTGAGCCAATAAAAAGAAATGGTGTAGTAGTAAAATTAGCTATTAAATCTTGTAAATTCATATTATGTCCCTTTGCGTATTTATCATTAATGCAGCTGATAATTAGATAAATCATATCAAACTTACGTTCATATATTAATATTAGCAGACTATCTATAAATACTGAAGAACAAATAATTTTTACACAAAAAAAGCCACGCAATTGTCATCTGACAATCATGTGACATTTCATCTATTAATTCATCTCATTACAAAATTACTTAACTTTCCAGTATGTATACTTATCTAAAATAGAAGAGGCTCCATGTACTCTCAAATACTTCCGACCATTCTTATATCCAAATTTAAAAGTAATAGTGGGACTCTTGAAACTATCCCGTTTATATTGATAAACGTTTTTTCTCAACTTTCTTGAATATATTCTTTTAGCTGGAGAAACGGCAGCTCCGTTATCAGGCATATAATATACATTCTTTTTTTGAATTTGAACTGTAATTTTTAATTTTGCATTATGATAATTTCCACGAACTGCTGTCGGTACTGATCTATGCCATCTAGCTGCTTGAACTGGTTTACTAAACGAAATACTCAAAAAAATTACTGATAATATTGCTATCAAAATAATAATAGTTTTTTTATAAATTTTCATTTCTACTCCCCAATATAAAGTTAAAACTTAATTCCAATCTATAAAGATTAGGTCAAAGGTCTTTCTAAATAGTATTTTACAGCAAGACGCTTTTGAATTTGGAGTGAATTGCGGAGTAATTGCTTATCCCCTGATCCAATCGTCATTTCACGAATATCGCTGAGTGAAAAACCAAGATACTTTAATAGTAGAATCTGTTGCAACTTGGCAAAATCTTGGTCTGTATATAGCCGTGCACCACCTTTAGTGTGCGTTGCCGGCTTTAATAAATTCTTCTGATCATAATAGCGAATTGTGCGAATCGAAACATGCGCCTTCTTCGCAAACTCGCCACTTGTGTAGTATTGGGACATGATATGGCATCCTTTGTATGGTATAATGTAAGCGTCATATAACCGAGTATCTTTTTTAGTCCGTATTTTTCAGGTATTCTAATCTCATCAAATTAATGGAGGTTAAGAATATGATCGAAAAACAACAACCCATTGTGGCACTTGGCCACTCTTCTAAACCTAAGAAGGCTCGTCCA
>NZ_JAEHNT010000044.1:0-4827 GCF_016742815.1 Lactobacillus sp. A27 | reverse complement strand
ATAGAAAAAGAACGATGATTTTCGCGAAGAATTTCATCGTTCTTTTTTCATGGCCTAGGATTTAGTTTTTTCCCAGACACTTTTTATTATGATATTCATCATGTTAAAAATTATTTATTTGTTTTGATCTGAAAAAATTAGTCCTTAACAACGTCCTTAGCGTTCAACCATTGACTCTTGTTGATCTTAACGATCTTCTTGCCGTTAGTCTTCTTAACTGCTTTAGCAGTGAAAGTTGAACCCATTGAAACTTTCTTAGCAGTCTTCTTACCGTTAGCGTTTAAAACGTTAACTTTTTGATTCTTGGTGTCTTTTACAACAACGAAGATCTTGTCGCCTTTCTTGATTGAAGGATTAGTAGGAGCAACTTCTGAAAGACCAAGCTTTGGAGCAGTGAAAGTAGCAGCTTCACTAACTGAAGCACTAACACCTAATAAACTCATTGAAGCAACTGCAACTGTAACAGCTTTAACTAATTTCTTTGAATCAAACATGATCAATACCTCTATTTTCTAAATCACTTTAACTTGTTGGAACTTTTCGTTCCCTCATTCCTTATATCTTTATTATATAACGCACGTTATATAATGCAAGGGCAAAATAAGACTTTTTTAAAAAGAAAATAGATAGCGCAAAAGCTTGCTATAATAACGTTTATGCCAAGTTTTAATTATAAAAAGTAAAAAATAGAAAAATAAAAATTTTTGTTAAAAAAATCCAGGTGCTTATTAAAACATCTGGATTTAAGTCTTAATCGGTAAAATATTGCAAAATATCTTCTTCAGTTAAAGTCTTTTTGTCTTGTCCATTAACATCTAAAACAATTTTTCCACTATTTAGAATAATAGTGCGGTTGCCATATTTAATGGCATCCTTTAATTGGTGGGTAATCATGATGCAAGTTAAATGTTCTTTTTTAACAACCTTGTTGGTTAATTCTAGGAGTTGCCGACTGGTATTTGGATCTAGAGCAGCAGTATGTTCATCAAGTAAAAGGAGTTCAGGCTTTTTGATAGTCGCCATCAAGAAACTGAGAGTTTGTCTTTGACCACCAGATAAATTGCCGACAAAAGTATTTAACCGTTCATTTAATCCATTGGGTAGTTGAGCTGTCTCACGCTTAAATTCTTCTAAATGCTGGTCCAATCCACGTAAATGCAATCCACGTTGTTGCCCGCGTTTAGTAGCCAGCAGTAAATTTTCGGCAACGGTCATTCTAGGTGCAGTTCCCATTTTTGGATCTTGGAAAACCTGTGCAATATATTTTGCCCGTTTTACCTCAGATAAATTAGTTAAATCGCGCTCTTTTAAAATAATTTTCCCGCTAGTGGGAAAAATAGAACCATTGATAATGTTAAGTAACGTAGACTTCCCGGCTCCGTTAGTTCCAAGTAGGGTGATAAAGTCACCATCGTTTATTTTTAAATTGATATTTTTAAGAATATTTTTTTCTTCGCTAGTTCCAACGTTGACTGTGGTAGTGATATTTTGTAAATCTAAAATTGTACTCATGGCTTAGTCACACCTTTTTTCAATAATTTACGAGTATGAAATTTCTTTTCAAATAAAGGCAACATCATGCAGATGGCTAAAATAATTGCTGAAATCAACTTGAAGTCGTTGGTGCTGAAACCAAGTTGCAATACTAATAATAGAATCAAACGATAAATAATGCTGCCGATGACTACGGCAATTAGTCGTGCTGTTAAAGATAAATTGCCGTAAACCACTTCACCAATAATAATTGCAGCTAAGCCAATAACCATCGTTCCAATTCCCATATTAACATCGGCATAGCCGCCATTTTGCCCTAATAATCCGCCGGCTAAACCAATTAAACCGTTAGATAGCATTAGGCCGAGAATTTTCATATTATCGGTATTTATGCCTAATGATTGAGCCATTTTTTCATTATCACCGGTAGCGATAAAGGCTTGTCCAAGATCGGTATTTAAGAAAAGTGCTAGCAATAAAATAATAAAAATGGCGAAAAGTAATCCAACTACAATAGTAGGAAAATTATCGGGCAATCTTTGTAAAAATTTTTCGTTCAGCAATGTAGCTTTATTAAGCAGGCCGACATTTGCTTTCCCTAAAATACGTAAGTTGACAGAATAAATTCCGGTCATAGTTAAAATCCCAGCTAATAAAACGGGAATTTTGCCTTTGGTGTAAAGCAGCCCAGTAATTAAGCCTGTGAGCATTCCGCCTAAAAAAGAGAGGATAGTGGCGATAATTGGATTAACGCCATGAACTAGTGCGCTGATACAGATAGCTGCACCAAAAGGAAAAGTACCCTCGACGGTCATATCAGGGAAGTTTAGGATTCTAAATGTTAGGAAAAGTCCAAGAGCCAATATTCCCCATAAGAGCCCTTGACCAATAGTTGAAGTAATTAAACTCATTTGATAATTCTTCCTTTCTTTTGTGCGGCAGATAAAACAGAAGCTGGAATATGAATATTTAATTTCTCTGCAGTTTTAGCATTAATTACTGTTTCGTAATGAGTTACTCGTTTAACGGGTAAGGTTGCCGGATTTTTACCGTGCAAAACTTGTCCCGCCATTCTACCAGTTAAAATTCCCATGTCGTATTGACTAACACAGCGAGTTGCTAGTCCGCCTGATTTAACCATTGTATCTGCGGCAGGAAAGACCGGAATCTTCACTGCGTTTGTTGCTTTAAGTAGCGTGGCAATTCCTGAAGCTACGGTGTTATCAGTTGGCACATATACTGCCTGAACTTTTCCAGCTAAGGTTTGAGCGACTTGTTCGATATCATTGGTAGAAGTAATGGTATAAGGTGTAACATTTAGACCTTGTTTTTCTGCGAGCTGTTTAAATTCTCGATATTCTGAAGTAGAAGAATCATCGCTAGAAGTATAAACAACGCCAACTTTTTTTAGATCAGGCATAATAGTTTTCATTAATTTAAGTTGAGCCGCAATTGGTTGTCTGTCTTGAACCCCAGTGATTTTGCCACCAGGACGAGCTAAACTTTTGACTAGATGTGCATCAAGAGGATCGCTAACAGCTCCCATGATTACCGGTGTATCTCCCGGAGTATTGGCTAAAGACTGAACTGCTGGCGTAGCGATTCCGATAGTTAATGCGGCATGTTCCCCGATAAAGCGATCACCCATTGATTTTAGATTGCTTTGGTCGCCTTGGGCATTTTGAAAATCAATTTTAATATTTTTACCTTCAAAATACCCTTCTTCTTTGAGCCCTTGAATAATTCCCCGATGAATTTGATCTAAAGCAGGGTGACTCATAGTTTGTAAAATTCCTACAGTTGGTTGTTTTTGTTCTGCTTTTTCTTGGTTTGTTTCAGAAATGAAAGCCACAATCAAAAAAGCAAAAAGAGCAATAAGCGTTCCAATTAATCTTTTCATTTTTAAACCTCAAACAAAAAAGCATTTCCTCTTGACGGGAAATGCTTAAAACAAAACCCGCACGTTTATTTTCCGTGCGGGTAATTTTCATGAAGATTTACCAGCACAGACGCGATCGTATGAGCCGCATCTGTACCTTAAGCGTGCAGAAACAACTCTAGTGCTGGAATTGCCAACGATTGAGTACTACATTCTTAAACATGATAAATCTTCCTTTCGTCTAAAATACTTGTTGCTCAAATTTTAAAGAAAGGTGAGAAAGATGTCAATTATTTTTTTCTTAATGATAGCTGGTATAATTAATACTCAGCTATAAAAAATAGAAGGGAATGACTTCATTGCGCTATCAACAAATTATTTTCGATGTAGATGATACGATCATCGACTTTGCTGCTACGGAAGATTTTGCTTTACACAGCCTTTTCAACGTTCATCACTGGCAATTAACGCCAGAACTTCAACGCCAATATCATGCCTATAATCAAGGATTATGGCGCAAGCTTGAACAAGGTGAAATAACCTATGAAGAACTAAGTGAGATGACTTTTCACGATTTTATTAAGGAGCATTTCGGTTTAGAAATTGATGGTCAAAAGATGATGAATGAATATCGTTCCTACTTTGGTGAAGCCCACCAATTGCTTCCTGGAGTAGAAGATACTCTTAAGTTTGCTAAAAAACAGGGCTATAAATTAACCGTTTTAAGTAATGGCGAAAAGTTTATGCAAAATCATCGCTTAGAATTAGCGGGCGTGAAGAAATATTTTGATTTAATTGTTACTTCGGAAGAAGCTCATTATTCTAAACCTAATGTCCATGCCTTTGACTATTTCTTTAGCCGCACGGAAATTGGTCCTAATGATACGGTCTTTTTTGGCGATGGTTTACAATCAGATATTTTAGGAGCTGAAAGATATGGCTTTGACAGTATCTGGTACAATCACCGTCATCGTAAAAACACCTTGAATTTACATCCCAAGTTTGAAGTGGAAAATTATCCTGAATTTGTTAAATTAATGCAAAATGATTTTGAGAAGAAGTACTAATCGTTGTACTTCTTTTTCTTTAGAATAATTGCCCAAATAATTGTCAAAATAGCCGCAATTGTGATGATAATCCAGAAGCCGTTCTTATTGGTTCTGCCAGGTAAGCCACCAATATTCATGCCCCAGATACCGCTGATTAAAGCAACGGAATTCAGATATTTCATTAAGTGATTCAAATGGCTGTCCATCATGGCGGTGAATAAGCCACTGATTGAATTCAATAGATCCGTATAAACATGGATCATCTTAGTCAGTTGCGCTTGTTTAGTCATTAAACTGGCAATGTCGGCAGAGGAAGCAAGTTGTAGTGACCCTCGAAATTCGGACATGAATCTCGAGGGTTTTACTATGTCTAAACTAACTAAAAAGGATAAAATTCATATTTTT
>NZ_JAEHNT010000043.1:0-2212 GCF_016742815.1 Lactobacillus sp. A27 | reverse complement strand
GACAAAGCATTATGAAAAAGAAGTCAAAGAAGCAGAAAGTGTATTAGAGGATAAAAAATTAACTGATAGTGAAATCTCACAAGAGTTGATTTCCAAAGATAATCCAACTGAGAACGTTAAACCATCTGAGATTGATTTCTTGCGTAAAAAGCCATCTTTAGCAACTCAAATTGATTTTACCTTGTTAGGTGACCTTGCTGGATTGTCCAAGGAAGCTAAGGAAGAAGCAGCCGCTGCAGTTGAATAATGTTAATGAAAATAAATTAGCCATGGTTTAAGCGCCATGGCTTTTTATTATGCAATCACATATTTAATTTGTCACCTAAAGCCAATATGATTAAACTAAAAATGTTAATGCAAAAATATTTTTAGGAAAAAACTATGACAATTATCGAATTTAAACATATTAGTTACCAGGTAAAAGAAAAACAAATCTTGCATGATGTTTCTTTTAAGGTAGATCGAGGAGATTTTTTGACCTTGGTTGGACCATCAGGCTCTGGTAAAAGTACTATTTTAAAATTAACCGCTAATTTAATCAGCCCAACAGCAGGCGATATTTTTTATCAAGACAAAAAGATGGCGAAATACGATCCCGTCCAATACCGCAGGGAAGTCTCTTATTGTTTCCAGCAGCCGAGCTTGTTTGGCAAAACGGTAAGAGAAAACTTGATTTTTCCCTATGAAATTAGAAGGCAAGTCGTTGTAGAAAAAAGGATAGATGAGTTACTAAAACTAGTTGATCTATCTGCTGATTTTTTGGATAAGGACATAAATTCTTTGTCAGGTGGAGAAAAGCAGCGAGTGGCTCTCATTCGAAATATAGTTTTTCCGCCTAAGGTGTTGCTACTAGATGAGGTTACAACTGGGCTTGATGATGATAGCAAGGAAATAGTGCATCAATTGATTAAGCGAGTGCACGAACAAGGAACTACTATTATTCGAGTAACTCACGATCAAAGTGAGATTCAGACGGCCGGTCATATTATGCAGATTAAGCAGGGAAGGATCATCAAATGAAGAATGTGATGGTTAGTAATTTATCTTTAGTGTTGGCTTTTGCCTTGGTGCTGGTATCAATCGCGATCTCGGCTAAAGAAAAGCTGGGCTTAACTAAAGATATTTTAACGAGTGTATTTAGAGCAATTATTCAGTTAGTCATTATCGGCTTTGTGCTGAAGTTTATTTTTCACGTTGATCAGCTGTGGTTAACCATCGTTTCAACCTTGGTCATCATTTTTAATGCGTCCTGGAACGCTAATAAACGTGATCCTAATCCGCACCGCAGTCTTTGGAATTCGATAATTGCCGAGGCCATTGGCACCTATGTGACGCTAGGTTTGCTGATTTTTTCAGGGGTAATTAAGCCCATCCCGATGCAGGTGATTCCAATTACGGGGATGATTGCCGGTAATGAAATGGTGGCGATCGGCTTATGCTACAAGGCATTGCATGATAGTTTCAATGATTTGCATCAACAAGTTTTAGAAAAATTAGCTTTGGGCAGCGATATTAAATTGGCATCGATGCCGATCCTGCGTCGGAGTATCAAAACTGCGATGCAGCCAACGATTGATTCTGCCAAGACCGTGGGCTTGGTTAATTTACCAGGGATGATGTCGGGCTTGATCTTCGCAGGAATTAATCCAGTTTACGCGATCAAGTATCAGATTATGATCACATTCATGTTACTGTCGGCGACAGGCCTTGGTGCGGTGATCAGTGGTTATTTAGCCTATAAAAATTATTTTAATGAACAGATGCAGCTGCGATGAGAAGGCCTGAGTTTAAACACCAGGGCTTTTATTTTTATCTAAAAATTCGCTACATTTTATTGATTAATTGCCGGAGAAAACACGGGATTTTAATCCCGTGATGAATCCGGCCTTTTTTAGTTTTTTTGCTTGTTCCCCCCTTCTTTCTTAAACATATGTTTGATATAATCTTAAAAAGAAAGGAGGGAACAAATGTGCTAAAAGGGATCAAATTAAGACTCTATCCTAATAGAACACAACAAAACCAGCTTGAGCAGATGTTTGGCAATGATCGTTTTGTTTGGAATCAAATGCTGGCCATGATGAATGAGCGCTATCAGAATAATAAAGCTTTGCCTTTTTTAGGTAAGTTCAAGCTGAATTATCTGCTTAAGCCGCTTAAAAAAGAATATCCTTTTTTGAAAAACAGCGATTCTTCAAGCTTGCAGGTAGTTAAT
>NZ_JAEHNT010000042.1:0-10074 GCF_016742815.1 Lactobacillus sp. A27 | reverse complement strand
ACCAATTTAACCAATTAAATGTTAAATCAGTGCTTTAAAAGTCTAATATTAATTGTCAATGTCTTAACTTAATGACATTGGATTTTACACTTAATAGTTTCTTTACTCCATTTCCTATCTAAAACCACTGTGCCCTCAGGTGGGTTTTGATTAATTGCACCGATAATTGGGTGTGGCACATACAATTCATCAAAATAGTTTACTTCATCTAGTGTGAGCTCTACGTCCATCGAATCCACAGCTGATTCAAGGTGTTTGATCTTCGTTGAACCAACGATTGGAGTAGTGATACCCTTAGCCCATTCCCAAGCTAAAGCAATTTCTGACATCTCAACACCATGCTTTTCCTGACTTTCATTACTTTAAGCTTAATACCGCTAGTCCATTATGAAAAAATACTTATTATAAATTCCTAGGCATAACTTTTATGCATCCCACTCCATTAAACAGTCGGCTGTACCAGCCTCTTGATCAATCTCTTTTTTCACTAACTTAAAACCACGGTTTTGATAAAAACTAATAGCCGCCTCATTCTTTTCATACACCGACAGCTGCAATTTATCATGCTTTAGCTTCAAAAAGTCAATCAGCTTTCCGCCAATACCGCGGCCCCGATGATCTCTTTTAACAAAGATACCGGCAATATAGTCGCCTTGCATCCCTACAAAACCAGCTATCTCGCCCTCTTCTTCATCTACATACAGCTGAGCATTCGGCAACTCTTTTTTCACCAATTCATAGTTATCATACCAATAACTTGGATCAATAAAATCGTGTGCATCAAGGTTACCCTCAAGCCAAATCTGCATCAACGTATCTAAATCGCTCTTTTGATATTTTCTAATCATCTTTATTTCCGAATAAACTTTTGATCACTTGCAGGCACGCCGCTGTCATCTGAGATGTAGCGTTCAACGCGCATATGCAAGTCATACTTTTCACGCAAGTCAGCCAATTCCTTCATCATAGGTGAAGCATGGTGAGCCTCAAGCGCCTTTTGATCACGCCAACTATCGATTAATAAAACCGTCTCAGGATCGTCCATTGGGATAAAGTAATCATATTTTTCATTGCCTTCTTCGGCACGAATACGACCTGCAATACCCTTGTCTTCCATTTCTTGTGCGAACTTTCTGGCATCACCATTTTTGCCATTGTAATAAAGATTTACAGTCAAACTCATAATTCGTCTCTCCTTTGTAAAATCGCTTTCATTAGTTATTTTACTATAATCTTGCTTATTCTTAACTTGTATTCATCGAAAGTTATCGCTAAAATTTAAGTAGAAAGTAAGCGTTATTATTTAGAGGTGAGAAAAATGTTAAACAAAAGAAAATTCCTCATCAAACTGTGTGCAGCGTTACCAGCTGCCCTGCTTTTAACGACTACTCCAGTTTTAGCTGATGAAAATGATCAAACTAATCAACCACAAACATCTGAACCAAATAAACAAAATGTAACCTACCAATCATTATATTGGCGTTGCATAAATCAATATACTGGTCAAACCTTACAAGTCATGTATGCCGATACGGTAAAAGTGGTTAACGGTGTCCCTGAGCGGCAAATCTTTAACATGGGGCAATTACCAGAGAGAATTGGTGACTTTGAGATAGCTGGCAATCCCCCTTATGGTGGACGTGCCCTTGAAGTTGATCCTAACAATCCAAGTGGTGTCACCTACATCGATTGTGCCTACTATTTGCCAAATAAGAAGGATAGTAGTAGCACAACCACTACCCATAATCAACAACATTCACAGAATGTAACAAAGGATAATCACAACAGCCATTCAGCAATCAAGAAAACAGACAAATGGCGTCACCAACACAAGATGCCAAATTCTGCTACTTCTAATTTAAACAAAAAGCAAAATGCTAGTCCAAGTAAGGCAGCTACCAGCAGTAAGCCTAATAAGAAAAAGGCAACAAGTAAGAAGAACAAACCTGCTACTGCCAAAAATCATGCTAATGTACAAGCTGAACGTAACAGTAACATCTTGAAATTCGTGGTTACTCCATTGGTGATTATGGTAATTGCCGCAATCTATATTACACGCAAGTTCTGGCACAGAAATCGCGGTAAACACGCTGAATAACAAGAAGGTCGAGTCAAGCTCGGCTTTTTTATTATATTTATATGAAATCGCTATCAAAAGATGCCTTCTTAACTGTATAATAAAACTATAAATCAATAGTTATACAAGTAAGGAGGTTTTATTATGGCTACTAAAAAGAAGAAAAAGCACCAATTTCCGACGGCCTATACCGTCATCATAATTGTACTTTTGCTTGTTCAACTATTGACTTTTGTTATTCCTGCCGGTAACTATGCGACGATTGCTTATGATACCAGCAATAAAGATTTCGTAGTTACCAGACCAAGTGGCAAAAGGTACAAAGAACCTGCTACTCAGGCCACTTTAAAGAAGCACAAGGTCAACATTGCAGTCAAGAAATTTAAGGATGGCACAATCTACAAGCCAGTTGCTATTCCAAATTCTTACGAGAGAATCAATTTAAAGAAGCCTAACCTGTGGCAGGCGATCAATCAGTTCTTCACCTCACAGGTACAAGGTATCGCTCAAAGTGTCGACATCATCGCCTTCGTTTTGATCCTAGGTGGATGTATTGGTGTCGTTCACGCAAACGGCGCGATCAACTCGGGGATGCAGGCTTTATCTAAGAAAATCAAAGGTAAGCAAGTTCTGTTGATCATCCTTGTGATGGGGCTAATTTCTCTTGGTGGTACAACCTTTGGTCTTGCCGAAGAAACGATGGCCATGTACCCAATCCTAATTCCAGTCTTCCTGCTAGCCGGGTATGATACGATGACAGTTCTAGGAACGATCTTCCTGGGAACGAGTATTGGGACCATGATTTCAACCATTAACCCATTCTCAACGATCATCGCTTCTAACACTGCCGGTGTTAACTTCGCCAGAGCTTTACCACTCAGAATTACCATGTGGGTCATCTGTACGGTAGTTGGTATGATCTATGTCATTCGCTACGCTGAAAAGGTACGTAAAGATCCTACTAAATCTGTTGTTTACGACCAATACGAAGAAGATCGTGAAAAGTACTTAAACGATGCCGACTTTAACAAACCAGCCAACTTTACTTGGCAACAAAAATTATCATTGATCATCTTCGGCATTGCCTTTATCGTCATGATCTGGGGTGTACAACAAAAAGGCTGGTACTTCACCGAAATTTCGGTAGTCTTCTTAACTGCCGGCTACTTGATGGCTATCTTCTCAGGACTTTCCGAGCACAAAGTTGTGCAAGCCTTCGTTGATGGTGCTAGCGATTTGCTTGGTGTTGCTTTGACAATCGGGTTGGCAAGAGCCGGTTCCATTGTTATGGACGACAGTCACACCAGTGACACCATCATGCACTTTTTCAGCCAACAGATTTCTGGCATGAGTCCATTAATCTTCATTTGGTTCCTGTTCATTGTCTACATCATTCTGGGATTCTTCATTCAATCATCATCTGGTTTGGCCGTACTTTCCATGCCAATCATGGCACCACTTGCCAATGTGGTTGGAATCGATCGTGCTAGTGTAATTGATGCCTACAACTGGGGCCTTGGCTTTATTTCCTTAGTTGCCCCAACCGGATTAATCTTGATGAGTTTGATGTTGGTTAACATCGACTTTAACAAATGGTTCAAGTGGTGTTGGAAATTACTGGTAATCGAATTTGTCTTGTGTCTAGTCGCTTTAGGCGTCGGATTGTTAGTATATTAGATTTAAAACAAAGTTTTCAGATCATTCTTTCAGCACGAGAGGATGATCTTTTTTTCATAGCAACCCTTGTTTCTTTATTCAAAAAGCGTATCATATACAGACGAAGAAATAATTGGATGACAGAGAGCATTCGTTTTGGAGGAGTTAAATATGAAATATATTACGCAGCACAGTCATGGACTAAGTAAAAACCAGAAGTGGGTCATCGCCTCTACTTCATCAGGTTTTGCGCTTGAAAACATGGATGTGCTTTTTTTATCGTTTGCAATGAGTTCAATGATTGCGGATTTGCACCTATCTGGTGGAGCCGCTGGGTTGATCTCCTCAATCACTAACTTAGAGATGCTAGTCGGCGGTATCTGCTTCGGCATCCTAGGTGACAAGATTAGCCGGTTTAAAACTTTCTCACACACGGTTTTAATCTTCGCCCTAGCTACCGGTTTAATGGCTTTTACCAACAACATCTATGAGATCTACGCCTTACGCTTTCTCGCTGGTATTGGTGCCGGCGGTGAATATGGTGTAGGCATTGCCTTAATCACCGAAAGCTTTGAAAGCGGCAGAATTGGTAAGATGACCTCAATTGCGGCAGTCGGTGGTCAAATCGGTGCGATCTTTGCGGCATTAATTGCGGCTTGGATTAAGTTGTGCTGGTGAGACAGCCGCAAAATCAGCCAACTTTTCAATTTATGCTGGAAAACTGAAAAGTTGGTTAAGACATTCACTGAATCGTCATAAATATGCATCCCGCGATACTCATCAGAAATCGCTACACGGTGAATGGCCACATAAGGATCAAGATCATTATTCCATTTGCCATCAAACTTTTTGTAATTTGGATCAGGTCCATAAGTAATTGCAGTGTAGCCGGCAATTTTCTGATCAACGATTAAGACCCAGGCTACGCCTTCTTCAATGTCGGCTGTAATTGTTTCAACATTGGGATAATCACTCTGCCATTGCGGGGTCCCCTCCTCTTTTAAAAACTTTTTTGCTTCATCAATGATCGGCATAATTTGTTCAAGGTCATTTTTGGCAACTGACGAATATAAATTAGTGACATAGTGTCTCCCTACTCTAAATAAAATTTTATCAAGGGAGTTGGTTTTTCGCTAATTAAAAAACTACCATGCAATAATTCTTAATGAAAAAATCCACGAACCATTTGGCTCGTAGATCTTTAATAATAATTAGAATAAATCAATGTGACGTAGTTTTCGTTTTAAGGTTCCTTGCTTTTCTAAGAGTACGAATTTACGCGATAAAGTTTCGGGAGTAGTACCTAAATACAAGGCTAAATCTTTCATTTTTAGTGGCAAAGTAAATGAGTTCTTATTCACTTGTTTTGCATAAGTCTGCAAATAACTCAATAGTCTATCTTCCACCTTAGGCAAACTAAGTAATTGAATTTGCCTATGCATAGCACGTACTTTAATAATATTTTGCTCTAAGAGTTGAATACTTAATTCTGGTTTCTTTTTCATTAGCGCTAAAAATTCATTTCGATTAAGCAAACAAATCTCACTATTTTCTGTAGCTTCAACATAAGTATTGATATTTGCTTCACCAAATAACCAGTTTTCACCAGCATAATCACCCGTTTTTAAAATCTGCGTAACATTCTCGCGGCCATTTTCGTCTAAAGTATAAAGGCGAGCGCCACCATGAGCAACAATTACTAAATTATTACTTGATGTAGGATCCATTACTAATTCACTTTTTTGATAATTCTGATGGTGAACTAGCTCTTCTATTTGCATTTGATCATTTGTCGGTAATGCATTAAATAATGGAACTAAGTGTACACACAACTCTGCCATTCAAAAAACTTCCTTTACTTAAAAATCATCGTCATCATCATCTTCTTCAGTATATAATCCTTCACGTAATTCATGGCCCAAGAAGTTTTGTGATTGACGAATTTGTTCCTTAATCCATGTTAGAAGTTCAATTAAATTGGCACTCAATTCTGGCCAAGCTTCTTTTTGAGCTAAGGCAATTGCCTTAGTAATAAATAAGATTTGTGTATCAAAGTCTTTTACTAAAGCAAAAAGTTGGTCTTGGCCATCTTTGTACTTGCTTGCTCCGTCTTCCTCAAGCATAGTATATTCTTTAAATTGATCAGTAATAGTAGGTATACTTTCGCCATTATTAACTAAAATCTGATTTAGCCGGTTAAACTCATTCTGTTCATATCTGATCCACTCATCAGCATGCTGCTCTAAAAACAAACTAGCTTGACCCTTAGCGAAGAACTTAGCTTGATTAATTTTTAAAGTGTGAATCAGTAAATTGGCAATAATGTGACCAACCATTGCACCAGCTGTAGGCGTATGATGATCAATGTCACTTTGCTTTAACTCTGCCTTATATGCTTCTTCTGCCTTCATTAGTTTAACTCCTTTGCCTTTACATCCTTAACTTCATAGCCCATCTTTTCGATTGCTGTTTTAACATCATCAACATCAGCCTTATCAGCATTCATCATGAACTTTAACTTACCGGCATTAAATAATACCTTAATTTGATCTGTACCATCGACATCTTCAACAGCTTTTTCAATCTTGGTTAAGCAAGATGGGCAAGTCATGCCACCTAACTTCATCATTACTTTTTGCATAAAAACCTTCCTTTCTTATCTCTTACATGTTTTATGCTAAATCTTTTTCCTTATCAGAAAATTGATGGTTATCAACTTTTCGATGATTTCTAATTAAGCGCATACCATTTAAAATTACGACTAAGATGCTAAATTCATGAATAAACATACCGCTAGCCATTTCGACATAACCTGCAAATAACCCAATGAATAGTAACAACACGGTTAACAATGCAATTACAATATTTTCATTCATATTTAAAACGGTCCGCTTAGAAATTGATAAAGCATAGGCAATTTTACGCAAGTCATTTTTGACTAAGACAATATCTGAAACATCGACTGCAACATCTGTACCGCTACCGATTGCAATAGCCACATCGGCATTAGCCAATGCAGGACTGTCATTAACCCCATCACCGATAAAGGCAACGTGATGACCATTTTCTTGTTCCTGCTTAACAAATTGTGCCTTATCAGCTGGAAGCATTTGTCCATGAACTTCATCAATTGGCAAATCAGCCGCAATTTGTTGAGCTGTTTCTTGATTATCACCTGAAAGCATAACTAACTTCTTGATGCCTAGTTGCTTTAATTGCATCAATGCGATTTCTGCTTCTGGGCGAAGACGATCTTTAATGCCAAAAATAGCCAATTTACTTTGATCACTATTAGCCAAGACTACAACAGAGTTTCCTAAGTTACTTAGTTTATTAACTACTTGAGTTAATTTGGGATTAGCAAAAGTATTTTCTTCAATTAAGGCTAAATTACCTAAATAATACCGTTCTCGATCTAAGTCAGCTATCATACCTTTGCCCTTAACTGTCTTAGTCTCGATTTGATCAATCTTTTGCCCACTAAGCTTAGCCATTGCTTTAGCTAACGGGTGATTGCTTTGAGACTCAATGTTAGCAGCTAGGTTAACAACTTCGTCCTTATTACCACTCAGAACTTCAATTTTATTTACCTCTGGGTGACCAACTGTTAAAGTACCAGTTTTATCAAAGGCGATTTCATCGATTTTACGAGCTGCATCCATTACTTGAGAGCCCTTAAACATCACGCCATTTTTAGCTCCGTTACCAATACCGGCAACAGTTGAAACGGGAACTCCAATAACCAAAGCACCTGGACAACCTAGAACCATTACTGTAATTGCCAATTTGAAGTCTCTTGTAATTAAGCCTACAATAATCGCAATCACTAATACCGCAGGAGTATAGTATTTAGAAAAACGATTGATCAACTTCTCAGTATGAGATTTGGAATCCTGAGCTTCCTCTACCATTTCGATAATCTTGCCAAAGGTAGTATCATCTCCGGCTGCCGTAGTCTCTACTGTCAAGGTGCCATCTTCTAGAATTGTACCGGCATAGACTTGATCACCTTGTTTTTTATCGGCTGGTTTCGACTCACCATTAACATTAGCTTCATTTAGATAACCTGAACCCGAGACAATTTTTCCATCAACTGGGACTTGATCTCCGGTTTTAATCAAAATCTTTTCACCAGGATCAATAAAATCTACATCCTCTTCTTCCGTTGTCCCGTCATCTTGCAAGACTAACGCGGTTCGTGGCGCCATTTTAGTTAAATCAGATACAGCTTTACGCGTCTTTTTAAGAGTAAGTTCTTCCAGAACATCACCCAATGCAAAAAGCCAGGTAACAATTGCTGCTTCATTAAATTCGCCAATAATAATAGCGCCAACTACCGCCAATGATACCAAAACATCAATGGAAACTAATTTTACTTTCAATGATGAAATAGCTGTTAACAATATTGGAATCAAACCAATAACTCCTACTACTAGCATCAGAACTTGATAAGCAGCATTGATATGGAATAACCATTTAGCTGCTTCCGCAAGCAAAATCAGCACAGTATTAAGTGACAAAATTATTTTTTGATGTTTAACAAAAAATTGTTGAATTTTTACCATTTATATTCCTCCTTTGCTTTTCATGTTTTAGTTTAGGAGAAATGTTGTTAGCAGAAATTGACGACCATCAAGAAAAAAGCACTTAATATTAAAAACTAAGTGCTTTAAAACTAACAAATTATTCTTTATCTTTAATCTTATCCTTCAGATCGAAACTGTCAAATCTTTTGTGTAAATAGATCTTTCTCATAGATTGATTTTTTATTCTTTATTTAATCAAAGTAAGATTCTAAGGTGTCCTGAACCTGACCAAAGCCTTTGTGAATTCGGTTGAAGTGGCGGTCATTGTAACTCATTGCTTGGATGCCAATAAAAGTATCAAGCGACTGTTCAGTCGGAAACTCTGCTTTAGGCTTAGCCTTGCGCTTAATGACGTTGTTAAAAGATTCAATCATGTTGGTAGAGTAAATTGAAGCTCTGATCTACTTAGGATAATTATAGAAGACCAGCAGGTGTGGCTCGATGTCTTTCAGGTTTCTTATGACATGATTATAACTCTTGTGCCATTTGGCATAGAAGGCATGCAATACATCAATAGCAGCCGCTTTATTGGCTTGCTGGTGAATCTGCTTGAATTCGTTCATAATTGCCTCCCCATTTCTATCTAAGAAAGTCACACTTCCAGTTTTCGGTTTTAATTTGCCCAATAACACTTTGAATAAAGTAGATTTTCCAGTGCCAGAATCACCTGTGAGTAAAACTTTTTGTCCTTTTTTAATTGTGAAATCGGGATATGAAATAGTTTCACCTTGATCATATTTTACAGATAAGTTTGAGACTTTTATTCCGAAAGCTAAGGTCTTATTTTCATTTTTATCAGGAATTGATTTTCTTAAATCAGCAATCTGGGTCCGGAGAGCATTAGTTGATTTAACCTGCGTAATTGCTTGCGTGATATTCCAAATTGCTGAAGAAATAGTAAAAGCAAAACTGCCTGCAACAACAAAATCACCAAAAGAAATTATATGAAGCAAGAACAAAATACCCGCGATAAAACTCATCCCTACTTGAGCAATAGCATTACCAAAACCATTAAAGAGGTAAGAAATGCTTCGATATTTAAAAGCTTTTTTTACTAGTTTCAACATAGTCATTACTTGCTCTATTAAGCTGCTTGATTAATCGGCTGTATGCACTATAGCGACGTAATTCTTGCAAACCACCTAACCAATGCTCAATGGTATTTAACAATTTATCATTTTTCTTATTAACCTTATCCATTGCAGATGAAGTCTTTTTTCCATAATCTTTGGCATCGACAAGATAATAACTGCAAAAATTACCGTTACCAAAATTAAAATCCAATTCATGCTTGCTAGCAAAATAATTGAGATTATAATTTCCAAAACACCGCTTAAGATAGCAACCCAAGGTGTTACATAATTATCAGCTAAGAGTTTTAAGTTAGCAGTCAGTCTGTTTTGCATACTAGAAACTTTCTCGTCATTATCCTGATTATAGTAATGATGCAAAATATCTTGACGAATTTTGTGTAAATAATCTTGTACTTGTCTAGTAAATGCAATAGTAGCAATCGGCAAAAGCAATGCGGTTAAAATTGACATTATAAATTGCACTAATTCCCAGTAAATAAATCTATTCAAATTACCGGTAGTAATAGAATTTAACCCATATTTAAAAAGATATTCACCCTAATAATTTGACAAAACACAAAAGCAGGATTATTCTGTAAGAGAATTAAATAAATGTTCTTCGAGGCGGGGTGAAATTCCCGACCGGCGGTAAAGTCCGCAACCCGCGCAAGCGGTTGAATCC
>NZ_JAEHNT010000041.1:0-12068 GCF_016742815.1 Lactobacillus sp. A27 | reverse complement strand
AAAGGCTTAACTCCGAAAGAATATCGGAATCAAGCCTCTATTAATCCTGTATTTTAAACTGTCTAATTTTTAGGTCTCAGTTCACTCTCGATATGAGAACTCTTTTTTTATTGCTTCATTTTATGCTTTTTAACCAATGATGATATCCAACCACTAAAGTAAAACAACGTAATTAACACAAATTGCGCATCAATTGAATAAGCAAATAACTTAAAATTCAATATCAAAGTAATGATCAGCCATACGCAATACAGCGCTTCAAATGGCATGATCAAGCGATCGATTTTACGATTCTTCAAAATAACGTGATAAATATCATGCATAGTTTCACCAGCTTTAATTTCATTTGTTAAGTACCAATTTTACCACAAAGCCGATGACTTAATGCTTTTCTACTCGCCCCATTCGCTTCTCAGCCACTCCATCGCTAAGTTAAACCAATGAGCCGCATGTGGATTTTTCTGCCATTCACGGCCCTTAGTTTGGACGTTATGACGTGCTAAAGAAAAGCCATGATAGCCATGATTGAATAAGTGTGCTTCAGTTTTGACATTATTTTCATTCAAAGCATCAATGTATTCAATGGAATTGCCAATCAAAACAACTGGATCATCCCAAGCTTGGAAAATAAATGTATCTGGTGTTTCACGTGTAACATCTAATGCACTATCTAATAATTCCGGTTCTACTGGCATCTTATCTTTTTGATCATCTGGGATTGGAAAACCAATTTTATTAATATCGATCAATGGATAACCTAGAATCGTCTTATTAGGCAATACATCATCTTTGTTAAAACCATATTTACTTTGATAATCACTGCTTAAAGCCATGTTATTAGCTGAACTGACCACATGACCACCCGCAGAAAATCCAATCGTTAAAATACGTTTGGGATCCAAATGATACTCATCTGCGTGCTCTCTAAAATATTTAACCGTAGTAAGTACATCAAGACCAGCATCTGGATAAATTTTACCTGGATCTTGTACTAAGTTATATTCCATAACCACGCTATTAAAGCCTTGATTATTAAAAGCGAGTGCTACTGGTTCGCCTTCTCTTTTAGATAAATGATTAAAACTACCACCTGGAACCACAATTGCTAAAGGGCGCTTTTGTTCCACTAATTCTGGATTTTGATCCAGCACATAAGTATGGATCTTAAATTCACGCTTATTAAAATTAGTTATGATCAGATTTTCTACTTTCATTTTTTAGTTCCTTCTTACTCATTCCTCTAGACAACATAAATGATGACAGAGGCACTGTTAAAATAACCCCTATTAAAGAATACATGATAATTAAGGCTTCATTAACAAAAAGTTTTTCATTAAGGACTTCACCAATCGTATAGTGCAAACGGAAATACCATAAAAACAGAGCTAAAAAGCTACCGAACATCCCAAATAAAATTGTGTTCATTGCAGTACCTAGCACGTCAGTACCAATGGCTGTACCGCTACTCATTAATTCTTCTTCGCTGATATTCGGATTATGCTTTTTAATTTCAATTAAACCTGAACTCATCGCTACTGCTGCTTCCGCAATTGCACCCAAAGTTGAGAAAACTGCAACTGTAACAGCAATCATTGGATAGTCTAATCCTGGCATTTGTGATAACCCAACTAATAATTCCCCTGCTTCTGGGCCAAGACCCGCAGCTTGAGCAAAATATTGGCATCCCCAAATAAATAGACTAATAACCAAACACACAATAAAAGCAGAATAAAATGAGTTTTTGGCAACTGTATAATCATGCGTACCTAAGAAAATGATCGTAACAAGTTTTAACGGAATAAAAATCAAAGTTAAAATTGCAATATTAATTCCCCAAGAAATCAGCATTGCTACCAAAATCAGCAATATGGTATTGATTAAAACACTAAAGAAACTCCGAATTCCCGTTTCTCCGCCAACAATTGTCATCAAAATAGCTAAAACAACAATTAATGCCATTAACGTACTCATTTATTCTCACCTTCTTTTTTTAAACAAACTCTTCCAATCTCGATCCTTCAAGAAGAATAAACTGCATCCCGTCGCAAAGATAACCGTCAGCACGATCCCGATCGCAGAAATAACACTCTGTGTGGCTCCTAGTGACAGCGTAAAGCCAAAAGTAGAAGCTAAGGTATTGTTATCCCTTAAGTACAAAATCGTCTCAGGCAAAGCGCCAGCGATGAAGATCAAAACCAAGACATTGATCAATGGCCCCATGATTTCCTGTCCCATGGTTCGACCACTGTGTACTAATTGCCGAATAGTGATATCTTTTTTTGTTTGGATCAATTCATACAAACTAGAAATAATGTCGGTTGCCTCATCCATGACGGCACCTAAAATTCCGATCAAAGTCTGAGCTAAGAACAACCCACGAGGATCTTGCGTTGCATAATCTCCCGTTTCATATTTCATTTCTGATTCCCCAGTCACATGCATAATTACATAGCATAGAGCAAAAGAAACAA
Organism: Lactobacillus sp. A27; assembly: GCF_016742815.1. NCBI lineage: Bacteria > Bacillati > Bacillota > Bacilli > Lactobacillales > Lactobacillaceae > Lactobacillus > Lactobacillus sp. A27. Next base: position 9,597 of record NZ_JAEHNT010000041.1, on the reverse strand, counting down.
AAATTCCTAAAATAGTTGCTAGCCAAGTTGCTAGCATTTTTTTATTAAATCCTTGAACAATCAATAAACTAAAGAATGACAAAACAATATCAGCTAAACCAAATAGCAAGATAATGTGTGCCCCATTTAGATGAACATCCCAAATAATGACTAAATAGAACAGTGCCCAGCTAATTGCCATAGAAATTACTAATGCAATTGAGTGCATCCCTGATACAGCGATCATTAATGCCACTGTAATTGTAACTACCATCACTAATACCCAATCTCGCTTTGGATTAACAATGGCAGGGTCTCCCTTTTTAATATTGACAAAAATACGCTGACCAGCACGATACTGCTGTGTCGTTAATTGAGAAGGATAATATACATTTTTAGTGGCATATTTTTCTCCTTTATGCTTACCAGATAATACTTTTAAATGTAGAATCTGTTGTCTAGTTTGATCCTGATTCTTATAAACATCCTCATTTTTTTCAATCAAAGTATCTTTAATCTGACTATCTGTAATAACCGCAACCTCATCCTTTTGATAAATATCAGTTGCAAAATAAGTTAATACTGTCAGAATAGCGCCAACAATTGCAGCAATCACTGCAGCTGTATAACGCTTTTTCCATTTAAAATTCAAAGTAACAACTCCCTATTTCTTTTTCATAGTTATTACTGTAAAACAAAAGGCAGCCCGATGTTAGGCTACCTTTAAATTCTTTACTTTTTTGTTTAATTCTTTTTTAAAACTTAAAGATTTTTTGCCACCAATGTTCCTTAGTTTCTGGAAGTTGCATATCTTCTAAGGTACGATGAACATTTGCAGTTGCACGTTTTTTAGCATTTTCCTTTGCTTTAGAAATAATTTCGTCATGCATTTCTTCTTGACTCTTCTGCATGTCTTCCTTTACTTCTTCGCGTTTTTCTGCAGCATCTTTTGGTTTTTCATCGTCATCATCAACAACACCAGAAATATCAGGTAAAGCGGCAATTTTATCGCTATTATCTTTTGGTGCAGCAAGTTGCTTTTGCGCTTCAATTAAATCTTCATTTTGTTTTTGAATGACATTTAATTGCTTTTGCAAAGAACTAATCGCCTCATTTTGATTTGAAATAGTCTTTTGCAAAGTATTCAAAAGCTTAACTACCTGCTGTGTGTCCATCACATCGTTAGAAGTATAGCGAACAGGTTCTTTGACTTTAGGCTCTTCACCTTTTTCACTAACAGCATAAATTTGACGAGCCGCCTCTTGCAAAGTCAAGCCACTATTCTTGGACAAGTGATGGAAAGCCTTCAGATCGTCAATATCCTTTTGATGATATAGACGTGCTTTCTGCTTGGTCCGAGCAAAATAGTTTGAATTGCCCGTTACTTTTTCCACAATTAAAGAATATTTTCTCAGTGTGGCTACACTTATTCCTAATTCTTTTGCAGCTGCCTTAGGTGCAGCGAGTTCTTCAAAATCATGCTTATTAGTCGTCATTAAAATCTACCTCTATAAAATTCGGTATTAATCATGCTTGTGAAGCAAAGTCTTCTTATGGTCAAAGCGTTCCATTCCTACTTCAATTAAACGCGTAATTAATTCAGTGTAAGGAACTCCTGCTTCTTCAAACAACTTAGGATACATACTGATATTAGTAAAACCTGGAAGGGCATTAACTTCAGTCAATACTACTTTACCACCTGGAGTAAGCATAGAGTCAATTCTAGCCATACCACTACATTCAGTAACTTCATAAACCTTACGAGCATTTCTTCTTACAGTGTCAATAATTTCTTGTGGCAAATCTGCAGGGATTTGTAACTTAGAAGTTGAATTGTCATCGTATTTGTTCTTATAGCTGTAGAATGAGCCTTTTGCATTGGTGATTTGTCCTACACCTGCTACAATTGGCTTGTCGTTACCGAGAACGGCAGTTTCTACTTCAGTACCAGGAACAGTTTCTTCAACTAATACCTTATCATCGTATTTAAATGCTTCTTTTAATGCTGCTGCATATTCATCAGCGTTAGTTACATGGCTAACACCAACTGATGAACCTTGGTTAGATGGCTTAACAAACATGTCACGACCAAGTTTTTCAGCAACCTTTTCATAATCAAGTTTATCATTATTTTTGTCATCGTATTCAAAGCGTTTAATTGCGATCCAGTCAGCAACAGGAACGCCAACCCTTTGAGCTAAAATTTTGGTAAATTCCTTGTCCATAGTTACAGCAGCAGCTAAGACATCATCACCAACAAATGGCTTATTCATCAAACGGAATAAACCTTGTAAAACACCGTCTTCGCCTAAGTTACCGTGAACAATAGGGAAAAAGACATCGATTTCTGGTAAGTTTTCTAATTCAATTAAATTAGAAATATTATGAACCTTGTGTGGGTTCTTTACTTGATATGAAGGATCTTCCAAAACTTTGAAACTTTCTTCTTCGTTTGCAAAGTAGCCTTCATTAGTAATCCAAATTGGGTGTACATCAAATTTTTCTTTATCGATTGCTTTATAAATGTTACGACCTGAAACAATTGATACTTCATATTCTGATGAGTTACCACCAAAAATTAATCCAACTTGTGTTTTTTTAGTCATTGTTTTATACCTCTTTTAAATGTTACCAAACCTTTATTATACGCAAAGAATACCAGAAAAACTTAAAATTATAGAATATTTTTCACTAAAGCCTTTTCACAATAGTTTATAATTAGTTAAATAGACTACAAGATCCTAGAAGGGAGTTAAAAATATGCTTCTACGGAAAATCTCGATCACTACAATTGCAGTGATTTTATGTGTGCCATTTATTGGACAGACTGCAAAAGGTGCAACTTTTACTACTCAAGAGATTAATGAAGTGCACAATTTTCAAAAAGAATACGGCAATCTCAATAAAACTCGCTATAATATTAAAAATATTTACGCTAAAAAGCCACATTTAAAGAAGAAATTTAATGCAGGAGCTTTAAATCCAAAATATATTCAAACACAAGTCGATTACATTAATTATTATCGTTCCCTATTTGGCTTACCAAATGTAACTGCAACCACTACTTTTAACAATAATGCTCAAAAAACTGCGGCAGTAATGGCTACTATCAATGCTAATCCTTTTGTTAATCAACATGGTCTCCCTAGTGAGAAAAGACCTAGCTATATTTCAAAGGGAATGTGGAAATTAGCTAAAGATACTTCTGAAACATCAAATCTGAATTTCAACGTTTCACATCAATCTGCCGGTGACGTTATCACAGATTTAGTGACTGACCACTATAACTTAACTGGATCAGATACAGGCCACCGTGCTTGGCTTCTTTCAACCCGGTTAACCACTACTGGAATCGGAGCAGCATACGGCAAAAACGGCTATCGTTATTCGGTCCAAAAGGTGCTCAACACTAACGATATGTTTCGAGCTGCTAGTCAGCCTGTAGTTGCCTACCCTAGCATGCGATTATTTCCAGTAGAACTGGCTAAAGGGAATAAAACTGTTTGGTCAATTTATTTATCTGACAAGACTGTGAACTCCAAACCAGAAATATCTATTAAAGATTTAGATACTGGTATCACAACTATCGCTACTCACGTTAAAAATTATAGTTCTAGCGGCTATGGCAACTTTAAAACAATCATCACCTATTCACCAGCAAGTACACAAATTATAGCTGGACATGAATATGAGGTTGATATTAAGGGCGTTTATAAATATACCTTCAAGCTATTCAAGCAAGATGGTACTAACGATACTACTAATTACGCCACGGCTCCTGTAGCTCACCAATCCAACACTTCTTTAAGTAATAAAACGGAAGTGCAGTCACCTTTACTAAAGCAAAATAAAATTCTGCGTGCTGTTATTATGCCTAAGGTTGCAATTCTGCCAAGTCAATCCAACAATTTACTTAATACTTTAGCTATAGACGGATGGCATCAAAATTTTTTTATAAGACAGTACGCATTCAAAAATCTCATCATCACAGAATGAAATAAAAAAATCCAAGCGTTTGCTTGGATTTTTTAGTTTATAAAACTTTGGATAAGAAATCTTTAGCACGATCACTAGTAGGATGACCGAAGACCTCTTCAGGAGTTCCTTTTTCTTGCAAGTAACCATCCGCCATAAACCAGATTTCATCAGCCACTTCACGAGCAAAGCCCATTTCATGGGTCACAATTACCATTGTCATCCCTGAATTAGCTAAATCTTGCATTGTCTTTAAAACTTCCCCAACCATTTCAGGATCAAGTGCACTAGTAGGTTCATCAAATAGCATCACTTCAGGATCCATCGCTAAAGCTCTAGCGATCGCTACACGTTGCTGTTGACCACCAGATAAACTAGCAGGAAATTGCTGCGCACGGTCAGCCAATCCTACTTTTTCTAAAAGCTCTAAGCCTTTTTGTTCAGCTTCTTTTTCACTGATACCTTTAACTTTCATTGGCGCAAGCTTTACATTTTCAATTACATTCATATTAGGGAAAAGATTGAAGTTTTGGAAAACCATGCCCATTTTTTCTCGTAATTGATCTAATTCTTTGCCATCTTTTAAACTAGCTAAATCCGTACCATCAAAAACAATCTTCCCAGCTGTAGGATGTTCCAATACATTTAAACAGCGTAAAAAAGTACTTTTACCAGAACCAGATGGGCCGATAATACAAATTACCTGCCCTTTATTTACGGTTGCTGAAATATCTTTTAATACTTCATTTTCACCAAAGGTCTTTTTTAAATGTTGAATATCAATCATTTTAGTCATTGTGTTTCATCCGTCTTTCGAAATAGTTAAGCAGTCTAGTCAAAGTAAAGGTCATGATGAAGTAAATAATCATCGCAATGAATAATGGCAACACACCACGGTAAGTTGAGGTTTGAATAAGTTCAGTTTGGTACATTAATTCTGTTACCCCAATTACGGAAACTAATGAACTGTCCTTAAGTAAAGTGATAAATTCATTACCTAAAGCTGGCCAAATATTCTTCAATGCTTGCGGGATAATTACATAACGGTATGCCTTGGCTTGACTTAAACCAAGAGATCTAGCTGCCTCAGTTTGACCCTTAGCAACTGAAGCAATACCTGATCTAATATCTTCAGCAACATAGGCTCCTGAGTTAAGTCCAATCGCAATAATACCAGCAACTAAGGCAGATAAGTTTGAAATAAGAGCACCAACACCAAAGTAAACGAACAGAATCTGAACCATCTGCGGCGTACCACGAATAAATTCAATGTAGCAAACCGCAATCCAGTGCAAAAGCTTGTTTTGTGATAAACGCATTAGGGCTAAAAGCATCCCCAATACGATACCAATTAAAACGGAGAAGACAGTGATAATAATGGTGTATTCGATCCCCTTAACAAAGTATGGAGCATATTTTGCCATTGTATTAGTCTTTTGTGCCGTCTTCATGTATTTTGCAGCTTCAGGCAAATACTTTTTGTTGATCAAATCATATTTTTCAACGCGCTTAATTGTCTTATTAACTGCCTTCACTAAGCCGGATTGTCCCTTAGCAATAGCTACCGCGTTCCCAGCTTGTTCTTCACGTAAATCGCTTCTAACAGCCATCAAGCTATTGTCATTTTTAGCATATGCTTTAGCAGTTAATTCTTCCATTACCACGCCTGACATTTTGCCAGACTTCAAAGCCAAAACTAAGTTATTGATCTTGCCTAAACCCTTGGCTTTAGACTTCTTCATTTGAGACTGAATCAATTGATATTGAATACTCCCAGTTTGAGCACCAACAGTTTGACCAGCAAAGTCTTTAATCTTCTTATACTTAGCTTGATCGCGCTTATTAATTAAAAAATACTCACCACTTGGCTTGTAATAAATCTGTGAGAAGTCTACACTCTTTTTTCTTTCAGGATTTGGCGTCATAGCAGAAATAACCATGTCAACCTTGCCTGTTTCAAGCGCTACTAATAGAGAATCAAAGCTCATATTTTTAATTACAAGCTTAGCGTGCAGATCCTTGGCAATATCCTTAGCTAGTTCAATATCTACCCCTACATACTTGGTATTGCCATTTACACTAGTAGTAAATTCAAGTGGCGGGTAATCCGCAGAGGTGCCCACTACTAATTCTTTCGACTGCTTAATCTTTTTCATTACAGAGTCGCTTGCTACCTTTTTATCCGCGGCAGCAACTGGTTGATTAAACAAAAAAAGAGTCGAAATTATTGTAATGAAAGCAAAAAACAAATTAATAATCTTTGCCTTTTTCATAAAATTCGCCTATTCCTTCGTTAAATATACCTAAAATTTGTTAATTATTTTTTAATTATATACAGATACTTCGTTATTATGCAAGAAAAACCGTAATCATAGTTACATGATTACGATTTCTAAACTTATTTAGTTGAAGTAGCTTGCCAAGGAATGGCACAAATAACATAAATAATTGCACCGACAATGACATATTCCAAGAAAACACTACTGCCAATTTCAAGAATTGAACCAAATTCAATGTTATCTACATCAAAAATTACAGGAACTAGCGCTAGTAACCCTGATATCAGAATTAGCCAAAATCCGGCCCACATTCCCGCAGCAGTTGCATTATGAATCAGCACTCGCGTTGAAGCTTTAGATTTCATGTCATTAATTAATGAAATCAGAGTAATAATAGTCACAATCACAATGATTACATTAACGATTAATAATAAACTAGCAATATTGGCACCAAGTGTCACAATATTTAAGTTAAATGACTTAACAATTGCATAAGGAGCATTAGCACCTTGTTTTTTTAGTTTATTATTGATCACTTGTGCTCCACTTGAAGAGCCTTTATCAATTCCTTGATTAATATCCGTTAAAATCTGTTGAGCAAGACTTAAATTATTAACCTTAAACCAGTGAATGCCTAACGTATAATCAATTATATGGTCGGCAATTGGCTGGGTTTGTGCCTGTGCAAGTAGATTTGCGTCATCTTCGTCGCGAGCATTAATTACATCTGCCAAAACATCAAAATTTTTATTAACTTGGCGTACAATAACGGCTTGATTGTAACTAGTCCTGATTTGTTTTTTCATAAAAATAGGATTCAGAAAAGTTGCCGTTATCAATGTTAAAGCCGCAGCCAAAAAGATCACAAAAGCCATCATGCGTTTATACTGGCCAGCTTGTTCTTGCCCCATTCGTCGCAAATTGGCTCTTCTGCCTTCAACCATCACGATTCCCCTTTAGCTGAAAATTTCTTTACCTTCATCAAACATCGTATCAATTGCACGGTGAACAACTTCCATATCAGCTGATTCGATGATTTCATGTCCCTCTTTTAGAGCTTGATCAATTTCACGAGAAGAACAATGCAAGAAACTAAACATTAATGCACTCGTAGCATAGTCTGCAAGAGCCTCTGCTGATAAGTGGTGCTTCTTACGATCATGGTAAAGCCGTCCGATACCACTAGTTACAAATGCAATCCCCGTTTCAAGTTCGTCTTCATCAACATCAACGTCGTCAAATAAATGATTGATATTGATCCAATCATTAAGCATTACGCCCCAGTTATCCAGGGTTGCATTGCTGACAAAGGCTTCTGAAATAATTCGATCAAGACCTTCATCATGCATCCCTAAAATTGCAATAGTATAAATAAAAGCCTTAGTTCTTGCATATGGTGCATTACTATTAGCCATATCGTAATTATTTACTTGTTGTCCTAAAGTATTAAAAAGATTACGAATAATGTCATTAGTTAACTTGGCTTTATGAGGATAATATGACTGCAGCAGGGACTTTGAAATGCCTGATTTTTCTGCAATCATTTGCAAAGAAACATTATCCATTCCATTTTCTCTGATTAAATGAAAAGTATTGCCAAGAATAACTCTCCGTCTTTTCATATTTTTCCGTCGTGCCATGGTTATTCCTCTATCTTTCTATCTATACAACACAAATCAATTATACCAATCATTGCTATTTGTAAATAGTTTTATGACTTAAACTTAAATAAAAAATAATCCTCATTCAGGTGAGGATTATTATATATCAATTATTTAATTTTTTTACTTTAAACGATTTTGTTCATCAAAAATTTGGTGAATTGAACGATCGTTATAAACGTAATCAATACCACGAGCAAGAAGTTGATCTACAGAAATACGAACCATTCTGTCTGGGTAACGATTATGCTTAATAGTATCAGTTACAACGATTTGTTCAATTGGCAATTCGTTAAGTACTTCAGTTGCATTCTTAGAAAGAAGTGCGTGAGTTGCAGCAACATAAACCTTCTTGGCACCTGCTGCCATAACTGACTTAGTTGATGATGAAATACGAGAACCAGTATCAATTAAATCATCAACGATGATACACTTCTTGTCTTTAACATCCCCAATAATATCGTGCACTTCAGTATCATAACGAGCACCACGTTGATCAACAATAGCGATTGGAGCGTTGAAATATTGACCAAAGTTACGTGCAAGCTTGGCACCTGAGTGATCAGGTGAAACAACTACGATATCATCATCTTCCTTAGTAGCAATACCATTATCTAAGAAGTATTGACCAAGAAGTGGAATAGCGTGCAAGTGATCTACTGGAACACTGTAGAAACCTTGAATTTGTGAAGCATGCAAATCAACTGTAATTAAACGATCCATACCAGTTAATTGAAGCAAGTTAGCAACAAGCTTAGCTGTGATTGGTTCACGTGAACGAGTCTTAGTATCTGAACGTGAATATGCTAAGTATGGAACTACCACGTTAATGGTATGAGCTGATGCACGGTGCAATGCGTCCAAGATAATTTCAAGTTCCATGAAGTTTTCGTTAACTGGATCTTGAATTGATTGAATTACAAAGACGTCACAACCTCTGACACTTTCACCAATATTAACTTGGATTTCACCATCGCTGAAGTGATGAACTGCAGTTTCAATTAATGGTTGACGCAAAATTGCAGCAATTTTTTCGTTTAATGCTGGGTTACCACCTAACCCGATCACCTTCATTGGGTGCAATAATTTATGGAGTTCTTCCTTGTTCATAGCTACCTCTTCTGAATAAAAATCATATACAGACCCATTATATACGAAAAACCTTCTCTGATAAATAAAAGAGGAGGTTCTTTATTGAAGATTTCTATTTTGATTTTGAATTTACGTAAATCTAATTAAACAATGAACAAAACCAGCCCGACAATCGCTGCCAATTCCGGCACTACTAAGTTCATGAAACTTAAACTTGAATTATGCGTTAAATAAAGCAAGCAAACTGCAGCAACTTCTATTGCGATAGCAACATCCCGTAAACTGACGGTTCTTGCTGCTTTTGTTACAAAGCCAACAATTAAACTAATGATGCCTAGAACAATTAAAATTCCACCAATAAACTGCAATACTGATGATTCATCGAAATTATTCATCACAGGAACTGATCCTAGGATTAAGACCAGTCCAAATGCTATGAAAACCGCACCTGCAGTAAATAGGTTAAAATCTTCTTGTCTTTCTCTAAGGCTAAAATAGGCGATTGCCATTGCAACTAGTGCATTAATTAGTCAACTACCCTAGACTGAAGTCTAGGGCTTAGTGGCTCGTTAGCTTGCGCCAACCAGAACACCAACTTGCTTAGATACGGA
>NZ_JAEHNT010000040.1:0-1843 GCF_016742815.1 Lactobacillus sp. A27 | reverse complement strand
AAAAATATGAATTTTATCCTTTTTAGTTAGTTTAGACATAGTAAAACCCTCGAGATTCATGTCCGAATTTCGAGGGTCACTACAGCTTGATGCTTTTTCTTTTAGAATCGCATCTTTTTCTTCTAATTTGATTCTTGTTACTAAATGATAAAAGTTGGAATAGCCATAAGCAGTTCGTTCAATTTGCTTTATTTTGCGGTTAATACCTTCAAGGCAGCCATTTGATTCAGTAAATCTAGCAGCGTTAAGCAAATCATGAAGACAACGTTTAAAGTTTTTTAACGTAATGTTCATTTGATAACCTATAGTATCTTTACAGTTGAGAAGTTTTCTTAGATCAGAAATATTTTTATTTATTAGGGCTTTACTAATATCTTGTAAAAGATTGTAGGTATTCTCTAATTCTTCACTTAGCGCTAGTCCATCAGTCACAATTTGTTCCTGAGTTAGTGTATCTTTGAGGTGCCATTCATAATGTGGTTTTGTCTTTTCAAGATCATCAAAGGGCTTTAAATATAGTTTCCAATAATATTTAAGCAAGTTATATTCACGTGATCCTTTATGGTACTTCTTCATAACATGAATACGACATGAGTTAAATGAACGGTTAAGCATTTGAATGATGTGAAAACGATCAAAAATGATCTGAGCATTAGGAAATGGTTCTCTGGCCATTATGTCATAGTAGTAATTAAGATCCATCGTAACGGTTTTAGCCTTCCTACGAATAGTAATTGGAAAGTGCTTAAAATACTTAAGAATATCCTTTTTAAATCTATTAGGTAAGATTTTGAGCACATGTTGAGACTGACCATCAAGGGCAATAAAGTGAAGCTGACGACCCACACCTTTGAATTCATCAAAAGCTAAGTGCTCAGGTAGCCAGTCATAATCTTGGGTAGAAGTAGTCTGATATTTTTCAAGCATTCGTTGAACAGTACAAGTTGAAACTGAGTTTTGGATGGCGATAGTTTTCATTGACATGTCTTCAGTTAAAGCAGAAATAATCTTTCTTTTCACTGGATTTGAGATATGACAATACTTATTTACTAAATTAGTTTCAGCCATAGAATTATGATGACAGTCTTGGCAAATAATTCTTTCTTTGGCTATTCTGATAAAGACAGGTAGACTAGCATCTAAAGCAAGATAACGGAGATTAGAATAAGAATGGCCATTGTGCCAAATATGATCAGAGCCACAAACAAGACAATGATCAAGATGAAGAACAGCATGATAGAATTTGGCCTCACGTCCACGATATTTCCCTAATGAAGTATCAAGGAATTCTAAATTATCTGCTTCAATATTAAGAGTAAATTTAATATAATTATTGAGAGAAGTCATAAGCAATCACCTTAATTTCTAAAGAGTAGTATCAAAGGATATTAATGTAAGAGGCCTATGGCTTCTTTTTCTACGTAAAGTCAAGCACAATAAGCTGTTTGGCTTTATTTTTTTGTTTAAATTTTAACTTAAGCAAGTTTTAGTGTCGATTTATTTTTAAAGGAATATACGACAAATAAGCTTGCAAATATGTAGTTTTTACAAGCTTAGGTCTATAATAAAACTGATCAATTAATTACGATAAAAGTCTTTTTAGTTATGTGTGGCTACGTTGTAATCATATAGTTGATCATTGATAATCAGAGCATAAATGGTTCTGATTAATTTATGTATTGAAGCAATAGCTATCTTTTTAAACCCTTTGGTTTGAGAGGATAGCTTTTTGCTTTCGTAATAATCTGCTATATGACATGGATTTGTCTTAGCTGCATTATCAATTTGTCCAATAGCTCGATAAAGCAACTTACGTGCGACTGCATTGCCATGTTTAGTAATA
>NZ_JAEHNT010000039.1:0-25815 GCF_016742815.1 Lactobacillus sp. A27 | reverse complement strand
GAAGCTTATTTACCGTGGCAAGAGAAGATCCAGAAGAATTGTAAATAAAAGAACTTAAATAACCGTCTCAGTATAACAGTAACTAGGACGTTTTTTAAGTACACTATTTTATTTGACGCTTACGAATCACCACCTTAAAATCTTAGTATTCTCATATTTTACAACAAAAAATGGCTCTATAATTTTTCCTGTTGATGACTTATCAATATGATAAGCTGTTAACAGGTTTTTTATTGTATTAAAAAAGGAGGACATAGTCCTCTTTAATAAAAAATTTATTCCACTAAACATTTTATAAAGGTCGATCGTAAAATTAAGTTGAACACTTTGTAAAAAATAAAAGTCCATCAATGCCCTTTCGCAGATAGGTCTTGCCACAAACGATATAAACCTGACCCAAGTCGCTAAGCTTAATCATGATAAAATCTTTTCTAAAATCTTATTCATTAACTCAGAATCTAAGCTACTATAAAAGTTTAATTCTAGGTCATTCTTCTTTAAGCTAAGCAATAGATTATTACGTGGTGGGCGAGTCTTTTTCGGTCTCACTGGATGGTTTAATGCCACAATTGGCTGTTGTTTTTCGATCATATTCTTAACATCCATCAATTTGATGAGATTAGCATACCTGAAAAAAGATACTCAGTTATATGACGCTTACGGCTAAGACGATACCATCGGTTATTTGGCACTTATAAAAAAGCACTAATTTAATAAATCAAATATTAAATAAGTACTAAAAAAATCAAAGCTAGATTGTCAATGCCTTAACTTAATGACATTGGTTATTGGGTATTTACGCTTCAATTACTTAACAAAGTTTTGCAATATTTTATCAGATATCTTTAAATAGATCGGTCTAAATATCTTATCTACTAAACAAAGCACTATAACACTAATAATTGCAGCAGCTATTTCTACGATTAAAAGCAATGGGGTATCTTGAAATTCTCCTAAGTTAAAAACTTTTTTCTGATAATAATAGTATAAAACTTCACTACAAGTTATAAGATAAACTGCTAATACCGAAGTAGAAAAGTAATTAATTACACGATTATAAAAAGGGCTAAGGTTTAAAAATAAAGTAAAGATTCCTACTGCGGCAATCATTGGTAATAGTCCATAATTAAATTTGGTTATATTTTTATAACGTAATAAATACATCATTAAATATTCTAATCCAATTCCTAGTATAATTAATATAATACTAATTGAAGAATTGACTTTTACGTTATACTTACGTAAATACGATCCTATTAAATATGCACTTAATAAAATGCTGAAACTCATTACCCCCCCAAATGGTGCTCTAAAGGTCTTTATAACTGGAATTACTCCAGAAAAGAAGAAAATTATACCAAAGTACAAAACAAAATTTTTCTCATTTAATGTAGCTATAAATTGATTTATCGGACCTAGTAAGAGCATCAAAATAATAAAACTAGTCATAAACCAATATTCTGAAAAAGAAATAGGAAATATAGAATCAATTATTGTAATTTTATTTAAACTTTTAAATTTTATTAAAAAACCTATAATTAAAATTAACCAAGAATAGAATACTACCTCAACCCATAAAGGTACCACACGATTTATTTGTTTTTTCAAATTAGTTGCTCTAGTTGATAAAAAATAGCCAGATATCATTACAAAAATATATACACCAACCTGGCCTAATGCATGAAATTGTATGGTTTTTAATCGTGTTATACCAACATTATTATGCCAATTACCATCTATTCCAAAGTGACATAGAACTATAAAAAGCATAGAAATAATTCTTAATATTTCAAAACGAGTATCTCTTGTTTTATCTTTCATTTTTTTTCTTTCTCCACAGTTTTGGCTTATGTAAATGCGTAACAATCCAATAATAATTTAAATTGTTCTTCGTATGGACACTTAAAAAACCTTCCTTCCACATACTACTTTTATAGCTCTTCAAGAATTTATTTGGAAAACGTAAAAATGAAAAATAATAATTATCCTTTACAAAATATTGCTCATTAACATCCTTAAATACTATGTTTCCCCAATCATGTGCATCCTTATGTGTTGGATTTATAAACTGTTGGTAAATTCCACTAAAAGCATAATGACTACTTATATTTAGCTTTCCTAATTTTGAAGAAACCTCTCTCAAAAATTGAAGTGCTCCATTTTGGTAATTAGTCAACAAATTAATTGCAAAATTGCTTTTTTGCTCATATGGATACGTTATCGGAATATAATTATTTGTAGCCTTAACTTTCACCAATCTCTTAACAGAACCATGATCAGCCATAAAAATTTGTTCAAACAATGCATTTACATGATTTTCTGCCTTAAAAAGATCTAAATTAAATTTTGGTCCAAATAAGTATCCCTTCATTTTAATCTCTGTAGCATGACTTTTATTGGGAATTATTCCAACATAATAACCATGCATATCTATATTTTCATTTTTCGCCTTTAAGATCCTTTCTAAATTTCGCTGCATATTGCCAAACCAGCCAATATCAACTATTGCTATTTTTCTATCCATTTTGATTTGATGAATATATCCCATTAAACAATTTAATTCATCTTTGGCATTTTGATAAATTGTATTTTTTTCACCTTTAAAGACATTATTCAAAATTGAATTAGTACTTAAATTTTGCGAGCTAAATTTTTTGTTTAAGTCTATCTGGTATTTTTCTGAGATCTCTTTTTGAATTATAGAATTTTCAAGCCCGAGAGATTTTAAAAAGTATTTAAAAGTAAAATTTTCTTCCCAATGTAAACTATTAATAAAATTAACATAACTAGCACTATTAAGCGCTAACGCTGGAACTTGTAGTACTCTCCGAGAGGCATAAAAATAATACGATTGTATATTACGATCAGTATTTAATATATCAAAAGCTTTTTTCATAATCTGACCATCTCTAGACATGAAATATACTTTCTTAATTTTTTCTCTCTTTAATTCTTTTATTAGCCAAGTACATAATCCATATAATAATGGTCCCATATTCTCATATCCTAGCTTGTGATTTTCATTTACAGATAAAATATTATTATTTAAAAAAGTTTGCATAACATTATCCCAAATATTATTAACTGACCTTTTTTTATAAGTAATATTCACTATCTGCGTTGGAATATGAATAGATCTTATTCCATTTTCTTTTGCTTTCTTTACATCACTAATATTATTATCACCAATATGAACTAAATATGAACTAATTATGTTTAATTTATCTAATGCATATTTAAATAAATTTCCAGTACTTTTAGTTAAACCTATTGTGCTTGAAACAAATAATGCATCCCATTGAGTTATCCCACATTTTTTAAGCATCTCCTCAATAAGACTTTGCGGTAAATATATATCAGTTATAATTACAATTTTTTTATTATTATTAATACAGTAATCGTAAACAGGTTTAATATTTTCATTAATATTGCAATATTTATATTCGAGTTTTTTTTCCTTTTCTTGTGCCCAATATCTAATATTATTAGGAAATTTTCCCTTTAATTCTTTATATATATCATCAAGGGTTACTTCCTCATTCACTTTATTTCTTGCGACTTGTTCAGCCTTTATTCTAATAGATTTAAAATTTTTAAAAATTGATCCATACTTTGATAATCCTGTCATCTCAAGAATAGTAAATAAATCAGTAGGACGTTCAACATTTCTTTTTAATAAAGTATCAAATACATCAAAAGAAACATATTTATATTGTTTTATATTATTAATGACTTGTTGGGAACTTAACTTCATTTTACAATCCCTCACTAATCCAAATAATTTATTATGGCTTTTGCTAAGTTACGAATGTTTTTCTCTCTAAAAAGCAATAGAAGCAAGAAAATCAGGACAAAAAATATTACAGCTTTAATCACCATCCCTATTAGCAAAGGTATCTTTTCCAAAAAGGGGGTTACTATTAATAACAGTATCGATGAAATAGTGACTGCAAAAAAAGCTTTTATAATTGATAAATAATCAATATTTCTAAAAACATCCTTCCTTGCATAAAAGATCTGAATACTCATCTGTACTATTTCAGCAATTAAAGTTGCAAATGACGCACCTGCTGCTCCAAATTGCTTCATAACTATAAAGTTTATTACTATATCCACAATTGCACCAACACTTACAGCTATTGTAAAACACATATCTTTCCCCTGAGGAATTAAAATTTGGTTCCCTGTAATATTCGAAAAGCCGGATACTATTAAAATTGGTATCAATAGTTGCATACTTAAAGTCGCACCTAAGAAACTACTACCGCCTAATATTAATATGCAATCCTTTGCAGTGATTATAAAAAAAGAACATAACGATAAGGTAATAATAGAAATTACAGATATCGATTGTTTTAAAACGATATTAAATTCTTGATATCTTTTTTGTTGAATATATGCGGATAATCTTGGTAAAAGAGCTACACTGATAGCATTAACGACCGCTAATAAAACTGTTTCTATCTTTGTTGCAGTAGTATATAATCCAACTTCTCTATTTCCTCTTATAAATCCTAACATTATCGTATCTAAACTAAGGTATACACTAACGGCAAGCCCCGAAGCAAATAAAGTTAGCATTGGCTTTAAATGTTTTTGATAATTTAATTTTATCTTAAATTTAAAATCAATAATTTTTAATGCATAGGCGAAATTAAAAATCGTCGATCCTACATTTGCACCTGTTAATATCAGTGCATATATATAATAATTCGACTGAGTTCTTACAAATATGAAAATACAAATAATTGATATTATTTTAAAGAAAAAATCTCTTTTAGTTATATAATCATATTGTTCCAATCCTGAATAAAGCCAATCTAAAGAAAATGGATTTGTTGCTATTGCTAACCCATTTATTAAAATAAGACCGATATTAGATTTAAATTGTGGTATACAAACTGCCATCACACAATATATAAGAAGAACTAAAATTGTTAATAATATATTAATGCGTAAAAGTTCTTTCACAGTTTTAGATAAATCATCTTCATTGTTCCTCGTCTCAGCCACCGCACGTATTCCATAAGTTCCAATTCCTAAGCTTGCAAACATAGTACAATAACCTGCTATTTGTGAAAAGAAGTTCACTTTACCTATTCCTGTTGGATCTAAAACTCTAGAAATATAAGGATATGTTATAAGTGGAAATATAGTGTTCATTAGTGTATATAACATATTCAAAAGCACATTAACTCTCATCGAGCGTATTTTAAATTTATTATTCTTGGTTGAAAACATTGTTATCACTTCCGATTAATATTTTTTAATTAGTGTCGATTAAAATATAGTTACTTTACACTCCTAGGCAATTAAATACGCATAATATTATAATGTTTTAGTCTTTTCCAAGTCTAATATCGTTTGAATTAACTCATCAAAAAACAATAGAGTGTGGCACTGAATTATCCAGCAAGGTCGAATGAGTCGTTAAATCTCTAGTTATAAGACGTAAGAACTGGTTCTTTTTATAAAGTTTTGCTGTGCACAAATAAATGGCATTATTTTAAAAGGGCTTCGCCAACACCTAAGACTTAAAGCAGAAATTAAAGATAAGCTAAATAGTTGTCTCAATATACCCGTTACTAGGACGCTTGACGACTTTTTAATTTAGCTATTCATAAACTCAATTATTAAATTATGCTTTTTCATACTCGCAATATAATCAATATAATTAAGTTAACTCTTTTTAATTATGAGTAATCTAATTAATATATTTCTAAAAATTGGTATGAGTATAATCTCGCTCTTGATTTTTTGCTTTAATGGTAAGTACCGTAATATATATTTTTTGTTCTTGATTTTTTTCACTACTTTTTTCAGTAACATATCTGTTGAAGAAGAGATATTATAACTATTCTTTAATAAATATTCTTTATATTCGATATACATTTCACATAATTCATTAACATACCACATATCTACTTTACGTTTACTCTTTATTTCTTTTAGCAAAATATTGTATTTAATATCATCTAAAAAGAGTTTATCTTCAATTTGATTATTAAGTTTTTCGCCATCAAAAGAATTAGAAATCGATCCATTTCTCCCATCTCTATAGAAATAACCTGCTGGACTAAAATTTATTATCTTCACATTATTCACCTTTGAAAATAATTCTACATTAAAAGAAATATCTTCAAAGTTATGTCCATTTGGGAAAGTAATATATGGATTATCAATTAAAATTTGCCTTTTAAATATATATGACCATGGTGCATGGTTAATTTGATCCTTTAGTACTAAATCCATTAAACCCACATGATCATATTGAATTATACTTTTTATTTGCGTTATCTTAGAAACTGATTGCACAGATAGATTACAATGATTAAAACTAATTAAATCAATCTTTTCATCAAAATTTTTTAATAAATTTTCAAAAAGATTTGTGGGTAAAATGTCATCTGAATCAAAATAATAAATGTATTTTCCTTTTGCAAGTTTGGTTCCCATGTTTCTTGCTTTAGACAATCCACCATTGATCTTACAATTACATAGTTTAAATCGAGAATCAACTAAAAAATCATTTACCACTTTTAATGAATTATCGGTAGAAGCATCATTTACTATAATTGCTTCAAAATTTTTAAAAGTCTGATTTTTTACTGAATTTAAAGCCAATCTTAAAAATTTTTCAACATTATATACTGGAATTACTACTGAAATAATTGGTTTTATTTTGTTCATTTTTATCCTTTCATTGATACTCATATACAATAAGAGTTAACAATTTGATATAAACTTTATATTCAAGTCGACAAGATAACGGTATTTTACAATCTTTAGTATCTTAATAATTTCTACTAAGCTTCACTCTATTTTACTAAACATACATTATAAACGCGTGGTGCTAGTTAAATCGTTTTAGTTAATAAAAAAGTCCAATCGGACTAGACTCAAGTTGTAGTATCAAAAAGAAAAGAGTCTGATCTGATTGAACTGCCTTAAGCTTAAGCGTTTTAGCCACCCTAAGACAAGTTAGTTTTAAAGATTTAGTGATAATTTGTCGGCACTGGTATCGTTTGTATGCACCGGCTGAGTTTACTCATCGGCAAAATATTGATCAAATTAAAACTACGGACAGTCTGATTTTGGCTTTACTTATCTGGCAAGCTAAGACAGGAATTGAATCACAAAGAAGATTCTGTGAATGTTTCAATTGTTTATCACACTCACGTTTTAATCGGCGTTCACGTCAGCTATTGCAATTGATTTATCAGATACGGCAAGAAATGAATAAAAAGGTTGACCTGAATGGACAGTTCTTGATCATTAACAGCTTTCCGGTACCTGTTTGCCAACCAATTCGCAACTATCGTGTTAAATTTTTTCGCGGTTATGCCAACATTGGTTATAAGGCCACCAAGAAAATTTACTTCTATGGTTTCAAAGTTCATGCGATTGTTAGCGATGACGGTTACATTCTTGATTATGTCGTAACAAAGGCATCAGTTCATGATGCCAGGGAGACAAACTGATGGAAAATACCCATCCATCTAATTACTATCTTCTTGGCGACGAAGGCTATTTAGGCAAAGAACTGCATCAGCAGCTAAAACAAATGGGTTACGAACTTTGGACACCATATCGTAAAAATACGACAGGAGCTAAAAAGCACAATGATCATCAATTGATGGCTATTCGCAGAACAATTGAAAGCGACTTTTCACTTCTAACCTATTACAACGCCGAGAACAATCGAGCGCGCAGTTTAACTGGCTTTCAAGCACGATTAGAAATTGCCATTCTGACTTATAATCTAGCTTATTGTCTAGAACGATTTAACTAGCACCACGCGTAATGTAATATAGAAATAAGTACATCTAGATATTTACCACTAAAAATTATCTGCTTAGAAGTGTTAGATGTCTAAACTAGGCCATATTAACTGATATACAATATCAACTAACGACCATAGACACATCTCATGTAGTATATAGCTTTCTAAAGCATTCGAATGTTAACGAAACAATTCCTTAACTGCCTTCATACAAAAAATTATTGATTTTGTTCTGATTAAATAGAACTTGAACAATATTTTTTAATCATTCATGAGAAGATACTCTAACGATTTATTCCAAAGATTTAAATTAATTCAATATTATTTTTTTCATTTTTTTATACGATACATCCCATGCAAAGCTTCGAGCATCTTTTACACCATTAGTAGTCAATCTTGTATGTAAAGTACTATTATCAATCAACCTAATTATCGCGTGAGCCATCATTTTAGTATCTTTTGTAGGAACTATTATTGAGTTAATATTATTAATTGCATATTCATGAACTGCTGGATAATCAGTTGTTACCAATGCAGCACCGCAGGCCATGGCTTCTAATCCTGTCAAACCAAATCCCTCATTAATTGAACCAGATACAAATATATTGATTCTATTATATATTTGTATAGTCTCCTTTTGTGTTGCATCTTTTACATATGTAAACCATTTTGGTAATTTAGTAGTCAACTTAGATGTTCCAAACATTATTACTTCTAACTTAGGATACGACTGTTTCACTCTTTTTAAAGCTTGAATTACATACTCGCTTCCCTTAACTTTCGAGTCACTATACAACATGCCAATTAAATATTTGTTTCTGTTATTTACAGGTATGTGAATACAATACTTTCCTATATCTATACCATTCCTTATATAGAACGCTTTATAACTACTGTGTTCATCTACTATTTTCTTTAATGATTTTGAAATAACTATATTTTTTAATCCACAATTATAGGTTTCGTATAGTTCCTCTAAATCCATATTCCAATTTTCAAAGCCTTGAATAAAATAAAACTTATTTGCATTATGAAAAGAATTTACAACATATTTAACAGTTGTTGCATCTGTTGCAATTATATCTGTAACATGTCTTAATTTTTTTAAAAGATTGCTTTGAGTAGAAGAATAGCATTTAACTTTTTTATCAAGAGAGAACCATTTTGGACCTAAATTAGTCCTAACATTCATTATTACTTCTTTAATTTTTTTAGGGATATAAAATCTACTTAATGCATTATCATTTAAAAATAAAATTACTACATTTATATTATCTTTTGCAAATCTATTAGCATACTCAAACACTACTTTATACCCACCAGAAGGATGATTATAAAATTGTGGTAAAACAAAGCATATTTGTCTATCTTTAATGTTCATAACGTTACTCCTACTTACCTTAATAATACATTATTTTGAAAAATATTTAGAACCATGTTATCGAATCCAAAAGGTGAATTAAATACAAATACATATAATGACAAACAACTTAATATAATTTGAGAGAATAATATGTAAATACTATCTTTATTAATTTTTAAATCTTTAATTTTTATATTGTTAGAAATAACAATATAATTAAATATCATTACAACTCTAAATATCCTTGAAAAAACTGGATCAAATGTATAAAATGGTAACAAAATTAATGCCCAAACATTTAAGTCTAAAACATAACTAGGTAATTTAGTAGTTAAATTAAACCTTTTAATACAATAAATAATAATTAACAAATAAGCTACTTGCCAAAAAATCCAAAAAATCAAATGGAATAATGTCGAACTTTTTGCTAATTGATTAAAATATAAATCACTTTTTTCATTTAAAGATTGTACATTTAATATACTAATAATATAAGCAAATTTACTTCTAAATAAAAATCCTAATAATATTACTAAAGAAACAAAAATTTTTTTATAATTATTAGATAATAATTCATATATAACAAAACTAAATCCCAATATTGCTAGCACATGAAACTGACATGCTAAAATGATACAACATAAATAAGCAATATTCTTTAAAAGCTTAGACTTAATTTTAAAAAATAAATAAAAACCTAATATAATAAAACCTAAAGCATAATATGCTCTCTTTTGTATAACATTATCAATAAACGGATATATATATATATATGATATAACTATACATGGATTTTTACATAACCTATAAATAATATATCCTACTATTCCTGTAGAAATTAAACAAAATATAAAATTAAAAGTAATGTAATTTAGCCCAATATTCTTAAAAAATACAGCTATAATGTCATACAGTCTTAAAAATATACCCGATCTAGCATTAGAAGTCGTATTGGCATTTAAAAAGACATTCTCATTACTTTCCCAATCCATACTGTAGGTATTTAATCCCATTATCAACTGCATCCATACCAGTTGTAATAAGAAAAATAATTTATTCTTTCTTATAAAAAAACCTACTATTGTTATTAATAACGTTATATTTATATATAACCAAGCATTACTTTCCATAACTACTCAACTTTGTCATCTAATCTATTAAACATAATAGCCATCTTTAACAAAATAGTACCTTTTAATGTATTTTTTCTAACCATTTTGTCTAATAGTAAATTTAATTTATTATTATATTTTTTATAATCTAGTAACTGCTTCAAATACTCTTTCTTCTCACTGGATATATAACCTGAATAGCCTTCCAATAATGGTATTGCGTAATTAGGTACAATCTTTCCCCTAAAAATAGCTTTTATAAGATCATACCAATATTTATTATGCATCTTTACCGTTACAGCAGAACTATGGCGACGATATAATATATATGAGTTTTTATCTCCTATAACTTTTCCAGTAAAATCAGCTACCAATGGTAACCAAATATCATGAGCAACTTCAAAATTTGCCTTATATTTTTTTATCATTACTAAAAGCGAATTATTAAAAATAATAGTAGAACCTTGGGCAAAATTTTGAAATAATATCATTTTATAATTAGGAACTGCTTTAAAATTTTGTTGATCCTTCATTACACATAATTTATTATCTACTTGCGTCATCATTCCATAATAAAGTACTGGATATTTAGAATCTTCCTTTTTTATTTGTTCAATTCCTTTTTGAACCTTATCTTTTAGCCATACATCATCTTGATCAGCAAAAGCATAATAATCATAGAAATCGGGACACATATATACTAAATCCATAAAGCTTTTTTTATAACCCATATTATGACCACAGATTAATTGTATTTTTTTAGGATATTCTCGTGATTTTTTTCTAATTATTTGTATGGTTTTATCAGTTGAACCATCGTCTCTAATAAATAATTGTATATCTACTCCTACTTGCTTTAAAATACTATCTATTTGTTCTTCTATATATTTTTCTCCATTGTATGAAGACATTAAAACTTGTACTTTATCCATTAATAAACTTCTTTTTAATCTTTAAAACTAAATTTTTACTTCTTAACTTAAAATAATGTAAGTTAAAATGCTTCCATTTCGGAAACTTTTCTCTAGAAATATTATCAACTTCTAAATTATCGAAAGAATTTGGAATAATTTTGAATACATCAAAATCATTAGTGTTCACTTTCATCGGTCGAGATTGAAAATGAATGTACAAATAATCCTCTACTATAACGTGATTATTCTTTAATATATATCTAGTTAATATTCCTTTACTCCAAACAAATAAATTCTTAGTTTTAGGTTCAATATCATATCCCCAATCCGGTCTAACATGATTTAACCTAAAATTTGAGGTTTTAGTATACAGTCCAGCCTCATGAACATCACGGAAAATCTTGAAATTGTGCTCAACTAAAATATTATTAATACTATCATTAAATTCTTCATCAAAAGAAAAATTACGATTAGTTGTTAAAATTTCTTTATATCTTTCTTCGCCATGCAAAGGTAACATAAAGGCTTCATTCACTCTTTTAGTATTTTTATAAAGCGTAAAATGACCTAATATCCCTATTCTATCGTATTTACTTCTAACATCATCAGTTATAAACTCATCAATATTTCCAAATAATAGATCAGCATCACAATGTCCCCAAAATGGATAAGATTTTAAATAGTCTGAAAAAATATATCCATACATAGGCCTAAGATCACAAAACTTATATGGATAGGTAAGAGCTATCTTAAAATCAAATTTCTTTTGAATATAATTTTTAATCTCATTAAAAGTAATATAATGAACCTTTACATTTTTGGGAAAATTATATTTTGTTTTATCATCAGTAAATATAATCCAATCATAATCTGGATTATATTTACATGAGTTCAAAAATAACTGAAAATAATTATTAAATTGTCCAAAATATGGAATTATAAATGCACCTTTTTTCATATCTATCTTTTAATTTCTTCTCTCCTACTCATTGCTATTTTTACCATAGTTCTTAGTAAATATACTCTCTTATACTCACAAAGCTTAAAAAATATTTTATAACTCAATGGGAGTTCTGTGTAAGAAAATTTCGAAAAGGCCTTCTTATATAAATCGTCATTCAAAATATTAATAAACTTTTCTTTATTATCTTTAAATTTATCAGGCGTCAGCATACATTCATTTATTGAAATCGTTATCAAATTTAATATAATTCTATTATTTAATGATTTTTTATATAATTCTGGCAAATCTTTTTCTGTTATAAAATGATCAATCCACCCGTAAAGCTTATTAAATTGTTTAAATAAAACAGGGTCATGACTACTTACAATTGATCCTTCATTTTGTTTGTTATAGTGATAATATACTGTATTTAAGTATTCGTAGCTCTTAGCCTTATAAAATGCATCGATATTAAATAATAAGTCCTCTGAACGATATTTTCTATTATCTAGAAATTTTTGTTGCCTAAATACTCTACTTTTGTAAAATTTTCCCCATGCAGGATTATAGTCTTCAATTTTACCTGGATGCTTTAATTCTTTTCCATATTCACCAATTAATCTACGCAAAAAGAATGATCTACCATTTTTTATATTAATTCTTTTTTTAGGCTTTACGTTTAAAGTGACACCAACTGTTTTATCTTTATATTCTTTCTTAAAGGATGTTACCAAAATATCTGGTTTATCTTTATTTAAAAAAGATACACACTGCCTTACATAATCTTTGTCTATCCAGTCATCTGCATCTAAAAAGAAAAAATATTCTCCAGTAACATATTTCAAACCAGTATTTCTAGCACCAGATAATCCTTTATTTTCTTGATGTACAACCTTAATATTTTGATATTCTTTTTCAAATTTATCACACAAGATGGCTGATTCATCAGTAGATCCGTCATCAACCACAATAATTTCTATTTTTTTATAAGTTTGATTCAATATATTACTCAAACAATTAGTTATATATTTTTCAACATTATAAACAGGAATAATAATACTTATTTTCATATCTAAGCTCCAAAAGTGGCCATTAATCGACTATACATAATAATATTTTCGTTTATGACTCTTTTTACACTATATTTTTGTTTAACAACGGCTTTTTCCAACTTAATTAAATCATATCGAAACTGTTCATCATTAAAAAGCTTTATAATCACATTACTAGTTAATATATAATCATCTTTATCTACCAATATACCATTCTTTCCATTCTTAATAATATTAGGTATAGCATCAACATCAGTAGCAACGATAGGAACTCCACAAGCCATATACTCCGGAAGGACTAAGCCAAAACCTTCCCACCGAGAAAGTAAACAACCAACATTCATTACTTTCATATAAGCTGTTGGATTATCAATCCAGCCAGTAATTAAAAATGATGAATCAAGATTAAATTTATGAATCATCTCTTCAACTTGGTCACGTAATTCACCATCACCTACCATCAAAAAGTAGGCATTAGGAATTTTGTCTTTAATTAACTTAGCTGCTTTAACAAAGACATCCGGTGCCTTTTGCTTAGACAATCTTCCTACCATTCCCACTACAAATGCATCTTCTGGGATATGAAGTTCTTTCCTTGTTTTAGGAACTGTATTTTTTATTTCTTCTAAATCAACGCCATTATAAATCACTTGTAGTTTAGATGGTTTACAAATTTTTTCTCTTAAAGCTGACTCTTTTTCAGCGTCAGAAATACAAACTATCTTATCGCAAAAATGGGCTGAAATCTTCTCAACCCATTTGTACATCTCTTTTTTCTTTGCTGATTGTTGCATATTGAATGCCCATCCATGTGGATTATAGATAACTTTATTTTTTAATCCTAAATCAGCAATTCTAACCAAAGCCCCTGCTTTGCTTGAATGAGCATAAACTATATCTGGTTTAAGTTGTTTAATATTTCTTCGCAAAGCTTTTTCTACTTTAATATCAGAGGAAGGATTAATTTGATGAGCCATTTTTAAGACAATCACTCTATCAGCAAGTGACTTCATTTTTTTATAATCATAATTTTGCGAACAAACTAAAATATTCTCTATTTGCTCTTTATCACTATATTTAAATAAAGTCTGCAAATATCTTTCTACACCACCTGCAGCCTCTGCAACGTGAAGAACGCGGATTCTTTTATTCATTATTCGCTTCTCCTCTTAATATGCTCCATTAGGATGCACAACGACACCCACTGTCTTAATAATTAGCTTAAAATCTTCCAATATTCCAGAATGGTTGATATACACGATATCAAGCCAAACCATCTCATCAAAGTCAGCTTCATTACGCTTGGTAGCTTGCCATAACCCTGTACATCCCGGCATCACAAGCAATCTCTGCTTATCATAATCGGTATACTCTTCCACTTCGGAAGGTAGAGGCGGACGTGGACCAACTAGTGACATATCACCAATCAATACATTCCAGAGTTGTGGTAATTCATCAAGACTGTATTTTCTGATAGTATGTCCAATCTTAGTTATTCTTGGATCATCCTTAATCTTGAACATTGCACCATTAATTTCGTTCTGATCTTCCAGTTGATCAATCATTTGATCTGCATTGACAACCATTGAACGAAACTTCCACATCTTAAATGGTTTTTCATCTTTACCAATTCGTTCTTGTGAATAGAATGCTGGTCCACCGTCTTCATGTCTTATTTTTATTATTAAAAATAAAAATAATGGAGACAGCAGAATCAATCCGCTTGCACTTGCGATAATATCAAACAATCTTTTCACTGCGTGATAAACATACCGCCCATGCACTTTAGCCGGATTAACTTTTAGTTTCTCCATTACCATCATTTTCCTCTTACCCTCAATGTCGTATATTTATAGTACTTTTCTGTAAAATAGACACTCTTTTTTAACCAAAATAGCACAAATATTCAGCTAATGGTATGAATCTGCAGATTTGCAGATTAAAATAGCCAGAATTTTTTCTTTTTGCCTAATGGGCGCCAATCTAGTTGTACATTGTCACCATTTACAAATGCACGAGCATTATCTTGATATTGTTGAGCAAGTTCACTCCCAAATTCCTTACTCAGCTTTTTCAATGCTTCACTATATTGATATTGTCTCTTAGGCAAATCGTGCGCATCCGAAGCAAAACAGGCACATTGGCCTGCTTCGATAAACTTGCGTGACATTTCTTCAATTTTCTTGCCAAAAGTCCCCATATAAGAACTAGCAGTAATTTGCACTAAGCATCCCTGCTCAATTAATTCTTGCAAGATATGTGGTTCTTTTAAAATTCTACTGTTACGTTCCGGATGCACAACAATTGGCGTGATGCCGCGCTGTTGAATGCTAAAGATCATATCTTTAGCATAAGTTGGTACATCATCACTTGGAAACTCCAATAACATGTATTGTCCCTCTTCATCTAAGAAGAGAATGTCATCATTATCTAGTGCATCAGGTAAATCACCTGAGATTCGCACTTCTTGCCCAGGAAATACTGTTAATGGAATCTTTGCTTCATCAAGCATATCTTGAAAGTTCTCAGTTAACCGAATCACATCATCTTTGTGATTAAGATATTTTCCATTTAACGTATGTGGTGTACACACCGCATGTGTCACACCATCTTTTACAGCATCCCTTGCCAACTTAATTGATGTTTCCCAATCTTTTGATCCATCATCAATCCCCGGCAAAATGTGACAGTGAATATCAACTAAAGTCATAATTACTTCCTAAATTTAGAGAACAATCCTTTTTTCTTTGTATCTTCTTCTCCGTAGCCATAGCCATAGCCGTATCCGTAACCATAGCCATAACCCGCATTATCAGAACTTACATCATTCATGATGTAACCCAAGATACGTGCCTTTGCAAATTCAAGCATTTCAACAGCACGCTTAATGGCCATCTTTTGCGTCTTACCTTGGCGAACTACTAAGACAACCCCATCTAAGTGACTAGCAAGTTCTTGTGTATCAGATACTTCAAGAACAGGAGCCAAGTCGATAATAATCAAATCGTAGCGTTCTTCGGTAAGTTTAACAAAGTCACGCATACGCTTAGAACCAATCAGTTCTGCTGGGTTAGGTGGCATCGGACCAGCCGTTAACACGTAAAGATTATCTACGCCACTCTCTTGTACTACACTATCAAGATCAACTTCCTTAGCAGTTGAAGAGATAACTGTACTAAGACCAACATGATTACTTAAGTTAAATGTTGAATGTACTGTGGGTCGACGCAAGTCAGCATCGATTAACAAAACTTTGCGACCAGCTTGAGCATAAGTAACAGCAACGTTAGCAGCCACGGTAGATTTACCTTCACTAATATTAGCAGAAGTAAATGCTAAAGACTTAATGTCATGATCCACTGCCATAAAGTTAATATTAGTACGAACAGTACGGAATTGTTCAGCTATTGGGCTCTTTGGCTTAGCTACAGTGATTAACTTAGCACCATTTTTAATGGTATCATCTGTACCACGCTTTTTCTTAAATAATGGCATTTTGTCCTCCTACTCTTATACTCTACGTCTCTTAGATTGTCCGCGCTTTGTCATATTGGAATTGTTTTTAATAGTAAATGAAGATGACAAGTGGAAGTGAGCAATTTGACCTAAGTTAGTTAAGCCTAATTCACGAGTTAAGAATTCATCATCACGGACAGTGGTATCGTTCATTTCACGAATCATAATTACTGCGAAAGTTAATACCAAACCAACTACGAAGCCCGCTAGGGTAAATAGCTTAACGTTAGGTGATGATTGAACACCATTAGTACCATTTGCCACAATTGTTACATTATTGACACTCATAATATTAGGAATTTCCTTACGGAAAGTTTCAGCTACTGCATTTACTTCTGCCTTTGCCTTAGCTGGTGTATCAGCCTTAGCTGAAATTGAGAAGACTTGTGATTGTTGTTGGGTACCTACTGAAATACTCTTAGCAAGTTCTTTTGCAGAAACTGAATAACTCTTACCGCTTCGTTCAATTACAGCTGGGCGAGCTTTTCTCACTAATCTTCTTCTACCATTTTCATCAGTTCTGTACACTGCTTTTTGTGCTTTTTTCACAACAACAGTTGGATTAGCTAAACGATTAGAGGCTTCTGTCAAAATTTTGTTACTTGTTACGATGTCTTTATAAGTAGTAACCATCTGCATGTTAGCTTGTTGAGTCGCATAAGCAGCGTTTGGATCATTGTTACGACTCTTTTGGTTAACTAATAATTGAGCAGTTGAAGTATATTTAGGAGAAATTACAAATTCTGAAACTCCCCAGCCGACTAAGGCAAGACCTACACTCCAGAGAATCAATGCCCAGATATGTCTGCGGCAAAGTTGAAATAATTGAGTAAGATCAATTGTATTATCAGTTTGCTTTTGTTCTTGTTCCATCTGTCTTTCCTTTAATTACGATTCATAACGTAGCTGTCCTTATTAGCCGCTACCTTTACTTTAGGCAATTCAAGAGCATCCCTAATCTTATCAGATACTCTTTGTCTTTCTTCCTTACTTACAACTTCAATTTCCATTAAGCCAAACTTAGGATTCATAGTTTGCTTACTTACACCTTGAGCATGATCTTGGCTCAAGTTATCAGTAGCCTTGCGGTAATCCATACCAATCTTGTACATCTGGTTCATGGTCAAGTCTGTCTGCATTTCATCAGAGATTGAATTCAAGAACTTAGAATTCAACAAGGTTGTCGGTGAAACAGACTTCTTAAGAAGCGCCATAATTACGCGGCGGTCACGATCTTGACGACCATAGTCTTGACGTGGATCTCCGTGACGAAGTTGAGCAAAGGCTAATGCCTTTTTACCATTCATATGGTAAGTCTTACCTTCTTCGAAGTGGTAGCCCATATTATTGAACGTAAGTGGTGAAGTGACATCTATACCACCAACTTGATCGATTGCCTTCTTCAAGCCGCCCATATTAATCATGATATAGCCATCAATTGGCACACTGTAATATTTATCAAGAGTCTTAACAGTTTCAGCAACTCCGCCCAAAGTATACGCTGAGTTCATCTTCGTTACCCCATATTGTGGGAAGTCCGGGAAGATTGCATTAGAGTCACGTGGAATAGAAATAATAGTCGTGCTATTCTTCTTTGGATTAATGGTCATCATCATCATGGTATCAGTTCTACCTTTCCAATGACGTCCCATAGCACCGGTATCTGTACCAAGAAGCAAAATATTGATTGGCTTCTTTTCATTCAATAGCGTATCTAAATTACGTCCCTTATTACTCTTGGTTTGTTTAGCAACAGGCGTATACATGTTTTGTGTGGTATCACGCAAATTCTTATAAATGTAACCACAAACAAAAAGTCCGATGACAATAATCACACCAATTACAATCCAGAATCCTCGCCAAAACTTGCGGTGGTGATGGCGATGATGGTGGTGACGGTGATGATGATGCATCGGTCTTTGACTTTGATCATTATTATCTGACATGTTTGTCCCCTTTTATAATCTTACAAATCCCTCCTATTATATACTCATAAAATGCATTTTGGCTAGGTAGAAAAGGGTTACAAATGAAAATATTGAGGAATTTGGCAGATTTTTCGGGGAATAAATGCGTATTTTTGTTGCTATTATTTTAAAATTCTAATTGATTTAATAAGTGTTTGTTATAATTGTGATTGGCATTTGTGCTCCTCCCAATGTCCATTTTTGCATTAGGAGGTAATTATTTTGCAAGTATGGTAATCCTATTAACCGCCGTAGTTGCGTCTATTGTTGTGAATGCAGTGTCTCATGCTCTAGAGAAGCTGTTTGATGAGTGGCTAGATAATCGTCATCGCACAAGGCGGCACGATCAACGAAAGCGGAAAAAGCACAAGCGCCGTTAGCCTTAGCCATTTACACAGAACTTTAATGTCCTAAAATTTGGTGAAAATAAAAAGTCGTTACTCTTTTGTCTACTTCGAGTAACGGCTTTTTTGCTCTTATTTTTTGATCAATTTTACAAATTGGTCAATCCTATAAACTTACTATAGCATGTTTAAAATATTTTAGCTACACATTTGCAGAGCTCACAATAGAAAACGACACGTTCTTGAATACTCACTCATTCACCTTTTTTCCTTATTATAAGCAACTGTAATACAATATAGATATACAAACTAGATAACGAGGTGGACTCATGATCGATAATCAACCTAAAAAAATAAAAGCTTATATCGCGGGCGTCAACTTGAATGACCCCAACTTCGACTACTACATGACAGAGCTGGCTAACTTAACTGAAGCCAACAACATGGAAGTCGTGGGACAAAGTTACCAAAACGCAGAATCAATCGTTGCCGGGACTTACTTCGGTGTCGGCAAGATTAACGAAATCAGAACAATGGCCCAAGGCTTGAAGGCCAAGGTCTTAGTTTTAAACGATGAATTAACCCCAGTGCAAATCCGTAACCTGGAAAAATTAACCAAGATGCGGGTCATCGACAGAACTGAATTAATTTTGGAAATTTTTGCCAGTCGTGCTCGCACTAAGCAAGCTAAGTTGCAAGTACAACTTGCTCGCTTGCAATACGAATTGCCACGCTTGCATCCCTCCGAAAACAACCTAGACCAGCAGCGTGGCGGTGGTTACTCCAACCGTGGTGCCGGTGAAAGTAAGCTGGAATTAAACCGCCGGACCATCGGCAAGCAAATTTCTGCCATCAAGAAGGAACTCAAGGCAGTGGCTAGTCAAGAAGAGATCAAATCAGCTCGCCGCAACCAAAGTCGCATCCCTAAAGTCGCCCTTGTTGGCTACACCAACGCCGGCAAGTCAACCACGATGAATGGCTTGCTCAAGGAATTCTCCAAAGAAGGTGCCGACAAGCAAGTCTTCGTGAAGAACATGCTGTTTGCAACGCTTGACACTAGCGTGCGACGCATTGACCTAAAGGATAACTTCAGCTTTATCCTGTCCGACACCGTTGGTTTTATCTCAAAACTGCCTCACAACCTAGTTGAATCATTCAAGGCAACTTTGCAAGAAACCAAGGATGCCGATCTTTTAATCAACGTAGTTGATGCATCTGACCCGAACATGGTGCAGATGATCCGCACCACGCAAAACGTATTAGATGAAATCGGTGTCAAGGGTATCCCAATGATCACCGCCTACAACAAAGCTGACAAGACTGATCGCAATTATCCTCAGATTGAAGGTAACGATATCCTTTATTCAGCAATTGATCCGAAGTCGATCAAGATGCTGGCCGATTTAATCACCAAACACGTCTTCTCCAATTATGAAGAATTCAGCTTGCTCTTGCCGCTTTCTGCTGGTAAGGAACTGGCCTACTTACACGAAAACGCCCAAGTCTTAAGCGAAGACTACGAAGACGACGGCGTGCATCTCAAGGCCAACATTGCGCCCGACGACCAAGGACGCTACAAACAATATTTGGTCTAGCTAGACTGGAAATTAAGAAAAATGAATATCAAACGCAAATTGCTGGTCGCTGCGACTGCGATTATTGCCGCTTTTGGCATCAACACGACGACCACCCATGCTGCAAAATACTCCAAGACTGAGGCCAAACAAGTACGTCAGTTTCAAAAACGGTATCATGCCTTAAGCAAGGTTAAGTATAATAAGCAAAATATTTATGCACAGCAGCCAAACTTTGGCCTGCCTTTTTCAGCCGGGGGTTTAAATCCGTCCTACATCCCTGATACCATGAGCTACGTCAATTACTACCGCTCATTAGCAGGCTTGCCTACCGAATTGAATCATGCCGATGATAATTCACATGCCCAAATTGGTGCTGCTGCCTTAGCCGCAGTTAATGCTAAAAAAGACTTAAACGTCCACGGTTTACTAGGTTACACTCGGCCATTTTATTTCAATGAAACTGATTGGAATATCGCCGAAAATTCCACTTTGGGTAACGTTAACTTTTTAGAATCCAATAACGGCGCTACAGCGGGTGATATCGTCACGGACCTGATTCGCGAAGACAACAACATCGCTGGTAAGGGTAACATCGGCCATCGGGCCTTGATTTTGTCAGCTCGCGCAACCCGGATGGGCATCGGCGCCGCTTATGGTGATGGTGTCAGCAACAATGTGCTCTACTCCGTGCAAAACGGCTGGTTTGCGGACGACATTTTGCGTGATCCTGTTGTAGACACGATGGTTTATCCGGCTAGCCGCGTCTTTCCATATGAATTAGTCGGTAAAAAGACGCCCTGGTCTTTCTCCACAACGAAGAAAATTACAGGAACGCCTAAGATTTATATCACCGATATGACGACTAAGAAACGCTACCGTGCAACGCGGGTCCGTAATTTTGGTACGACCTTTTATGGCGACGGCTACACTACGACGATTACTTACCAACCTGGCAAGACTAAGTTGATTAATACTCATAAATATAAGGTAAAGATCGGTAAGTATTATACTTATACCTTTAGATTTTTCAGACAAAAAGGACATTTGAAGTAGAAAATGTAACTAATTTTACTGAAAATGAAAAGTGCAACAAAAAAGACAAGGAGAGATCCTTGCCTTATTTTGATTGTTCTTCGAATAAAACCGTAATTTGGTCAGAATTAAAATCTTGTGATTCAATTCTAACAACTGAGGCACCTTTCTCAAACATCTTTTTATGCAAGTTTAATAATGATTGTGGAATTGCTTTTGCACTTTGATTTATCAGTGTTAATGCCAAAAGTTGTCTAGACGTACGTAATGCATAATCATAGTCGAGCACCAAAAATCTTCCCCGACCAGTTAACCTAACATTGCCACTAATCAATTCAGGAAATGCGCTTAAAACTTGTAATTTTTGAAACGTAGTTTCGTCTTTTTTGATCAAAACTTTGTCTAAATCTATTTTTCTGTATTTAGCACTAAGGAAAAAATTCTTACTACCCCTTAAATATGAGATACCACATAAGTGCATAAAATTAGTAACAGATGCAATCACTGTAATTGAAGTCTTAGCCGTATAAAACGTTACTTTCTTATTACCTCATAAAAAACAGCAGCTCTATGAATATCATCTAAGAACCGGTTAATGTATGAATATTCTCTAGGTCTTAATTTTCTATAATTGTATTTTTTACGCATTATTCTCTCCAAAAAAAATGAGTCCACACATAATGTGCGAACTCATCATGGTCGGTTTAGTTCTGGTGTCTGCCACCTGCTTGGCCCTTATGTCCAAGATTAAATATCGAGATTAGTTCTGGTTCTCGCAACCTGTTAGGCTCTTACGTCCTATTGAAATATCAGATTGACCATGAGCCGACCGCTCATTAGGAACTTGTTCCTGTGCCATTATTATACAAAATGAGCAAATCTAATACAAGATAATCGATTATTAGATATTAGAACACTCACAAGTATAAGGTAAAAAGGGGCAAATATTACACTTATACCTTTAGATTTTTCAGACAAAAAGGGCATTTGAAGTAGAAAATAAAAAGTAGTTACTTTGCAATTAATACATAGTAACTACTTTTTTAATATTCAAATTATAAAACTCTCTTAACAATCGTTGGTGCAAAGTAACTAGTCATTGTCTGCAAAATCGTACCTTGTTCAGGTGTTGCCGCATTGACATATTGATTATTACCAATGTAAATGGCTACGTGATATGGTGCGCTTTCTGAACCCCAGAATAACAAATCTCCTACTTGTAAATTGCTTGCGGAAACGGGTTGACCATTAGCCTGACTCTTTTGGTAAACTGTTTTACCAACTTTGACTTGATCATAGGTAGTACGAGGCAAGTTCATACCAGCCGCATTCTTAAAGACATATTGCACCAAGCTAGAGCAGTCAAAGCTGTCTGGACCATTAGCACCCCAGGCATAAGGCTTACCAACTTGTTGCTTAGCTAAAGCAACGATGGCACCGGCCCTACTTGAGGCTTGCGTTGATGCAACCTTCTTGGTAGTTGACTTTTTACTAGTCTTTTTCACTGCCGCATCAACAATTTGCTTAGCCTTCTTCACCTTAGCGACCTTAGACTTAGTCTTAGTCGACTTCTTGGTACTTTTCTTAGTTACAGTACCCAAAGAAATAACGTTATTAACTTTCGGCGTTGTTTTCTTGCTCGTCTTCTTCTTGGTAGATACGTTGGTTACCTTGTCCTTAGTTTTGGCATTGGTGGAAGCCGGCGTGTCCATCCCGACATCAACGGTGTAACGCGCTTCAATCCATTCACGCGTACCAACCTTATACCAAAGGTTACCTTTCTTATCTACAGCAGTTTCGGCAACGTTCCAAATAGTACCGTCTTTTGCACGGTAACCCATGAACTTACCCTTATTATAATTAGTCCAAATGTTTAAGCCCTTACCGGGTAAATAATTAATCTTTACCCTCTTAATCGCAGTAAAGTTGGCTGCGCGGACAGTTTTCAGCGACGTAATCGCAGAGACACCTGTGACAGTAAGTGCCGCAGCTGCCCCCAACTTAAATAATTTATGTTTAGTCATTCTTCAATCCCCTTAGTAGCAAAACTTACTACTTTATAACTAACGACTTCATTATTGCATTTACGCAGAAAAAGAGCAACTAACAACGATTAGTATTTAATAATGCAAAAAGTGAGCCAATACATAGCCCACTTTAGTTTGATAATCTCTTTTTTATAAAACACGCTTAGCAACACTTGGGTAGAAGTAACTACTCAAAGTTTGCTTGATAACGCCTTGACCTGGTGTAGCTGCGTGAATGTATTGATTGTTACCAACGTAAATACCTACGTGATATGGAGCTGAAGCTGAACCCCAGAAAAGCAAATCACCAGGTTGAAGGTTATTCATAGAAACAGTTGAACCTTGCTTAACTTGATCGTAAGTAGTTCTACCGATGTTCACACCAGCAGCCTTTGAGTAAACGTATGAAGTAAGACCTGAACAGTCAAAACCGTTGGCACCGGTACCGCCCCATACGTAATTCTTACCAAGTTGTGCTTCAGCTAAAGTAACAATAGCTGATGCATCACCAGTTGCTTGAACTGACTTCTTAGCCTTCTTGGAATTAGCTGGCACAGTGTATTGAGCCATGATCCATTGGCCTTCACCAACTTGGTACCAAGTACGACCCTTCTTATCAGTTGCTTGGTTAATAACATTCCAAGTAGTGCCGTGTGGTGCACGTTGACCAGTAAAATGACCATGGTTGTAATTATCCCAGATATTAACACCATAACCTGGAACATAATTAATCTTTACTCTAGTAGTAGCGGCTTGAACATTAGCAGTAGTTGAATCTGGCTTAACAGCACTTACTGTAGCTACACCGGTCAGAGTTAAAGCAGCAGCTGCAGTAACTTTTACAAAATTACTTTTAATATTCATATATTCTCCTATTATGTTTATATCTATATCACAAGTTATTAGATTTTTATATTTTGGTAACGAAAATTTATTTTATCGGAAAATCTTTAAACTTAATTAACTATTCAACAGACTCTATAATAAATGCCTTATGTTACATGAATGTTACAAAAATAATACTAATTTAATAAATATTAAACGGCTTACATTTCTTCAAAAACAGTCAAATGACATAGATGAACCACATAGAACTAAAAATAATTTACTATGTAAAAAAAAGAGCTAGGTGAAATTCACCTAACTCCTTTTACTAATAATCTTTAGAAAGACATAACTTTAAATGTAATTAGTCGATAACACGCTTAGCTGATGATGGGAAGAATGATGCTAAGGTTTGAGTCTTAACATTTTGACCAGGAGCTGGAGCGTGAACGAACTTGCCACCGCCAATGTAGATACCTACGTGGTAGTTACCCCAGAATAACAAGTCACCCTTCTTAAGCGTCTTAGTTGAAACTGAAACAGTCTTACCAAGAGTGATTTGACCGTAAGTAGTTCTTGGCAAAGTCTTGTTAATTGCGTTCTTGTAAACGTATGAAGTTAAACCTGAGCAGTCAAATGCGTAAGGGCCCGCTGCGCCCCAAACGTAAGGTTTACCGATTTCCTTCTTAGCAAGCTTAACAATTGCGTTACGCTTCTTAGTAACAGCAGAAGTCTTCTTAACGGTACTTGCAGCTGGAGTTGAAGTTTCGATATCTGACATTGAATTGTCAGTATTTACAGTACTGGTTGAAACTTCGTCAGCGTGAACAGTAGCTGGAACATTAATAGCTGAGATACCTGTAAAGAAAATTGATAAAGCTGCAGTGTATTTAACTAAAGTACGTTTTAAATTCAAAATTAATTGTCTCCCTTAAATTATAGATTTCGTTTATTTAACATTTGTTTCAAATTTAATTGATTTCTTAAATCAGTTGACGGTTAATATAATACCTTCTGAATGTTACATAATTGTTTCAAAAGAACTACCATCACGTTAAGAAACATTGTATAGTCAACTACCCTAGACTGAAGTCTAGGGCTTAGTGGCTCGTTAGCTTACGCTAACCAGAACACCAACTTTCTTAGATACGGACTTGACTTACCAGCAATAGTCTTTTGACTATTGCCGATAGAGGTCGTCTATTTACCAAAGCCTTTTAAGTCCGCGAATTGCTAGCGGACTGCAGCCTAGCTTAGGCTGCTTTTTTCTTTTATCTTAGGATTCTGCCACTTGCCTAATCCTTTTTCTAAGATGTTCACGGCCGCATTCCAATCACGAATATGGTGCGTTCGACAGATT